>RFJE01000108.1 GCA_003695005.1 Candidatus Hydrogenedentota bacterium
CATGCAAGCTAACAATAAATTTTTAGTCTTTGATTGGGATGGCACCCTTTCCGATTCGATATCTATCATTGTCTCTTGCATTCGTGATGCCTGTATCCATACAGGCTTACCAGACCCGGGAGAAGAAAAATCTCGATACATTATAGGCATGGGATTAGATATTGGATTAAAAATCATTTTGCCTGATAATGTAACAAAAGAACAAATCGTAAAAATGCGCAAAGCATACCGCGATTTATGGCTTAAGCGTAGTCAGGAAGTAAAGCTTTTTGAAGGAGCTCGTGAACTTATTTATGAACTTTATTCTACAAAAGTTCCCTTGACAGTGGCCACAGGAAAATCCCGTGCCGGGTTAGAGCGAGCTTTTGAAAAAACAGGATTAAAACCCTACTTTGTGGCTTCTCGCTGTGCGGATGAAACAACTCCAAAACCAGCACCAGATATGGTTTTAGAACTTGCCGAAACAGTAAACCAAAGCCCACAAAATGCACTCGTCATTGGGGATACAAGTCATGATATGCAAATGGCAAATGCTGCTGGCGCATCCGGAGTCTATGTTCCGTGGGGCGCTCATTCTCCGGATAAATTAAATGGAATTCCTGTTTTAAAAATAGTCAGCTCTATGCAAGAATTGCGAGATTTTTTACTGGATTGGGTTTCGAAATAATTTTATTTCTTGATCGATCCATTTTTGAAATTCTTCTAAAGGCTTACCTTTCTCAATCCATTCGCGCAATTGTGAACTTCCCGAAATAATATCTATCGGCATTTTTTGCGTTTCGTATTCATAAGGTGGATTTTTCCAAGCAAAGTCTTTCGAGTAGCGGGAAAATCCAAGTAGTAAAGCAATTCCCGTTAACACAGGACGAAAGTTTTTTCCCGTTGGATGAATTTGTACGCCATAGCAAAGCTGTCCCCGGAATTTATGAAATGTTGGCTCAAAAGCGCATTCTCGAAAAATCACGTCTGGTAAATTTAGAGAGTTTAGCCACTCACTTAACTTTTTGCTGTTTGTTTTTGGAGAAGCAATAAGCTCAAATGGTCTTGTGGTCCCGCGACCTTCCGATATTGTGGTACCTTCGAATAAAACAGATCCGGCATAAACACGAGCTGTTTCAAGGGTAGGCATATTCGGTGATGGCATCACCCAAGGTATTCTTGGTTTTTTTTTAGCTTTCTTATGTATGGATATCACATGTAAGTTTACGCTGATTGTTTCTGCGTAAAAAGCGGCTATTTCCCCAATACTCATTCCATGAAGAAGCGGGATATTTGTAAGCCCCACAAAAGATTCATAGCCCGGTTGTAAAAGGGGGCCTTCTTGTTTTTGACCATTCGGATTCGGCCTATCTAGCACGAGTATATTGATATTATGATCACAGCAAGCATCCATGACGAGTTTTAAAGTTTGGATAAATGTATAGACCCTACAGCCTACATCCACTAAATCCACGATCATCCATTGAATCCCCTCAAGCATTTTAGCAGTAGGTTTTCGAACATTCGAGTATAAGCTATAAATTGGTACTGGATTTTGTTCTTGTCCTTCCCATTCAATCATGTTGTCCTGGGTACTCGCATACCAACCATGCTGCGGAGCAAAGTATGCTTTCGGGGGATAACCTAACACTTTTTCTATGATTGTTGTTGAGTGGCGGAAGCAAAAATCCACGGCAGCAGGATGCGTTAAAATAGCATACGACTGATTTTTTATTAAAGCAGGAGCAATGTCTGCAAAAGCTTCTAACCCTAAAAACTTTTTTGTTTTATGAATCTGAACAGCCATACACGGAGAGTACCGGGACTCACCTAATAAATTTTAGCTTGAATGGATAATTTGAGGCCAAAAAGATTCTGCAGGAAAGCTTGCATCGAGCTCATACGCTTCGGCTAGTGTTTGTGCAATATCGGCAAATGTTTTTCGAACCCCTAAATTACCATTTTTATTAGGCTTATATTTGCGGGAATACACAAGAACAGGTACATGCTCCCGAGTATGATCTGTTCCATGAAAAGTAGGGTCATTACCATGATCGGCTGTTAAAATCAAAAGGTCTTCGTCTCCTAATGCTCTTTGAAAATTTGGTAAAAAAGCATCAAACTCTTCGAGGGCTTTAGCATAACCTTGCGGATTTCTTCTGTGCCCATATTTAGAATCAAAATCCACTAGGTTGGTAAAAATAAGCGCTTGTCCTATTTCATTGGTTTTGCCTTCGCGCATTTGCCTTAAAGTAGTCTCCATTCCGTCGGCATTGTCCTTTGTATGAATATCTTCCGTCACCCCTTGGTAATTAAAAATGCTACCGGTTTTCCCAATGGAAATAACAGGGATGCTTTTTTTTACAAAGGCATCTAATACAGTATTTCCAGGGGGTGATACCGTAAAATCCTTCCGCCTATCGGTGCGAGTATAAGAAGGGAACGAACCAATAAAAGGTCTTGCAATGACTCTTGCAATTCGATACTCTGTAGCCAATGGACGAATATCTTTACATAACTGATACAATTTATCTACCGGAAATACTTCTTCGTGAGCAGCAATTTGTAAAACGGAATCTGCCGAAGTATACAAAATTGGTTTTCCTGTTTCTTCATGCTCAGGACCAAGTTTTTTAATAATTTCTGTTCCCGAAGCAACAACATTTCCTAAAAAAGTAATCCCTGTTTGTTCTTCAATTTTTTCTAACAATTCTTCGGGGAAACCATTTGGAAATGTTTCAAAAGGTACTTCTGTAGGAAGACCCGCAATTTCCCAATGCCCAACACAAGTATCTTTTCCATTTGACTGCTCTCGCATTTTACCATAAAATCCAATGGTATCTTCTGTGCGATCCACACCTTTTGTAAAAGTTAAATTCCCAATTCCTAACTTACTTAAATTTGGTAAATTTAATCCCCCTACTGCCTCAGCAATATGACCTAATGTATTCGATCCGCGGTCTCCGAACATATCAGCATCTGGCGTTTCTCCAACTCCAAGAGAATCTAATACAATTAAAACTGTTTTTTGAACTTTACTTATCATAATCTATCACTTTATCCTGCCTTTACAAGCTGTCAAGCTAAGTGTTGTTACAATTGATTGTTTTGTAGAAATTGCTAGACAAAACTTTTCAACTATATTTTATGACATATGCCGATAGTAGAGTGGAATAATAATTTCTTAATAGGGGTTAAGCTCATTGATGAGCATCATCATGCTCTTGTTATGCTAGCCAATGAGCTTTATGATGCGCTCGATACGGATATTCCTCAAGACGTATTTATGCACTATTTGCAAGAACTCATCGATTACACAGACTATCACTTTAAAGCAGAAGAAGCTTTAATGGCAGAAATCAACTATCCCGATTTAAATAGTCATAAAAAAATACATGATGGTTTTATCGAAAAAACAAAAGCTTTTTTTCAGTCGATTCAGGATGACCCAACAGATAAAGAGACCAAAACTAAATTAAAAGTGTTTTTAGAAGATTGGCTTTTACAACATATCCTTAAAGTAGATACCCAAATAGCTAAGCACGCAAATAAGCCACCAAAAACTGAATAGATTACTTCGTATTTAAATTCAGGGTTCTTGGTGAAATGCCAAGAACCCCAATTTTTTGATTATTCTTCTTTTTTCTTTGTGCTGAGTTTTAAAGGTACATACAGTGGACAAAAAGAAACTAAGCTTGTTAACAAGAAAATTACGGCAAGAACTCCAAGCACGATGGCCGCAGTGCCTGTAATTTGTTTGGTAAAGTACAGTACACCAATGGCGATAGCTATTACCGCTCGAATAATCCTGTCAGCTAATCCCATATTTGCTTTCATAGAAACCTCCTATTGTATGAGTTTTTGTGCTACTAACGTTACAAGAGTTACAAGGGTTATACATAAAGCACAAACAATCAGTAACTTTTGCCACGTTTTCACTACTATATATTATACACAGTATGGTATTTCGTCCACTTTTTTTTAATATAACGTGGTCAGTTTAAGGTATAGTTCCGCAGCTTGCAATGTCCAATTCCCATAATTGAGTGTATTTAACCTTGAAAAACTATAATGTAGACCTATCGATAAAAAAACAGTAGGTGGTAATGGATTGATCGTATTTTCTGCAAAGCTGTACGTAAATTCAGCTTGTGCTCGAATCTCCTCTATGTTATCCATATTATGTGCATAGACAAAAGGAAGAAAACTTAAAGGCAATGTAGCTCTTGTTAAAAACAAAAAAGAATCGGTGATTTCAATGCGCATCCCTAACGTCGCTGCTAAATACAGCTGATAGACAGGACGAGTAAAATTTGGCGAAAGATAACCGCGATGGCCTGGCTCAAAACCACCATATAAATGAAAAAAACGTTTCTTAAAAACTTCATATTCAATTAACAAGCGGCTATACGAAAAAGCATCGATTTGGTTTTTCTTTAAGTAGTTTGGTTTATTCGCATATTGCCTTGCAGCATACGCCATATTATCAAACAGTAGAAGTTCGGTATAAACTTCGGTGTTTGGTGAAGCTCCATTAATCCCGATTTGTGCAAAACCAAATTTAGAAATCTCCCGTAAATTTGTATCCTGCGCTTCTCTATATACCATGCCCCCACTAAAAAACAAGCCTAAGTAGCCATCGGAAAAGACAAGGGGCTTCCCTTCTTTTCCATACAACGAGAAAGAACTCAGGAAACAAATAAGACCAAAGAAAACCTTTCGTTTCATGATCCATTCCAAACAGTACGTGCTTTGCCATCAGCATCAATTAGTTTTTCAGCGACGGTAGGAATACTATGCAAATCAAGTTTTTCCTGCTGAGTAATAGGCGCCGATGAAATTATCGAATCATGCATTTTTTCCCGAGCAAACTTTAGTATTTCTTCCATAAGTGTATGAAACGTTTGAACGATTTCTTTGAGAGATTGTATGCTTTCTTGCAGCTGTTTTTGCGTAGCTTCTGAAATTTCAAAAGTTACTGTCTTTTCCTCTTTAGCAATGGCATAAAGATCTGTATCACTTACAGAAAGTGGAATTTCATTTTTCTTCCATGGCATTTTTTTTACCTATTCTTAAAAGAACATTTCCTGTTTTTTGAATAAAACCTGCTGTGGCAAGAAACTTTCCATGCTGCAAAAGGCGCACTTTCCCATTGTTTCCGTTTGCCACTTTGCCTGAAAAAAACAAATAACGATAACGATGATTCTCCCCCCGCTTAGCTATTATTGGCTGAGAAAAACGCCTGCGCCACTGATCAAAAGAAATATGATAGGTAATTAATACTTTATCATCTAAATGATGTTTCTCGTAACCTGGTAGTAAAAACAAATCAAGATGATTCTTCGGATGTTTTCGCCCGAAATAGTGTAGCGAAAGCGTGTATTGTCCCTTGAGAGAAAAAGACTTCATTTAAGCGACAAACGTACTTTGTTTTTCAAAACGGCTATACCCTAAAGCTACAATTTCCGACAACAAATCAGAAGGTGATATTCCCGAGACTTCAAAAAGACGCGGAAACATGGAAATTGGTGTAAACCCTGGCAAAGTATTAATTTCATTTAAATAAAGTTTATTGGTTTGTTTTTCTAAAAAAAAGTCTATGCGTGCAAATCCTTCTCCTCGAACAGCAGCAAAAGCTTTTTTCGCCATTTCTTGAACTTCTTTTCTTACGCTTTCTTCTAAATTTGCTGGAATTTCAAAATGAGCACCGTTTTCGTCTTCGTATTTTGCCTCATAAGAATAAAATTCATGATTTGGCAGTAGCTTGCCTGGCAAGCTTACTTTATAATCTGGGAAATTGCCAAGTATAGAAACCTCAATTTCTTCGGGGTCTACTCCTTGCTCGATTAAAATATGGTCATCATAGCGAAAGGCGTCTTCAATGGCTGTTTTTAATTCACTTTGTTCCTTTACTTTTGATACACCCACAGAAGATCCCATATTACAGGGCTTTACAAACACAGGATAAGAAAATTTTTCCATTATGTCTGATAGTTTTTCTTCCCACTGTTTTTTTTCAAGTTTTGCATATTCGACTTGTGGCAAATGTGCGGCTTTAAAAATTTCGCGCATAAACCATTTATCCATGCATAAAGCTGATGATAGTGCTGAGCAACCTGCATATGGAATTTGGTAAAATTCCAGCATTCCCTGCAAACGACCATCTTCTCCATTGGTTCCATGGATAATTGGGAACACAAATTTTACAGGAACTTTATCTCGTTCGCCTTCTAAAAAAAATTCTGAATCTTGTTGGACAAAACGCACTTTGCAAGAGTTGCCAATACAATTTTCCTCAGCTGCAGAAGGAACTTCTTGTAAATACCATAAACCATTTTTAGCAACGTAGACAGGATATACGGTAAATCTTGCCTCTACTAATTTCTCAAAAATAAAAATGGCCGAAATGCAAGATACTTCATGCTCCGCAGATCGTCCACCATAGAGTAAGAGAATTGGTAATGAATGGAAATCGGTGTTAAGAGGCAATTTGGCTTTCGTCTTCGTATATGGTAAAAAATTGATCTAAAGTAGCAAGCCGCAAGATATTCATGACATCTTCGCTAATATTTACGAGTGCAAAATTTTTACCCGATGTCTTTGCTTTTTTTCTACCGGCGACTAATGCCCCAATTCCTGAGGAATCCATGTAGCTAACACCTTTCATATCAACAATAAGGGATTTTACAGAGTCTTGATCCAGCTGCTCAAAAATGGCTTTTTTTAAATCGCCCCAATTATACAAATCGACATCGCCATCTACTTGCAAAATTTTATTTTTTCCTAAATCCCGTAATGATATTTCCACCGTTTCCCGTCCTTTCCTATTTTACTTGATAGGCATACTCAGGGAAACTATTTACGCCGTCAATCACGAAACAAAATAAATTACCACTTTCGCTTTACAGGTTACTTGATAGTAAAAAAATCGACCTATGCCGCAAGGACCACCACCGAAGAAAATATCATATCGTGCAAAAACCCCCACGAAATGTCCTGTTTGCAAAACAGAACATTTTAAAGAAGATTTGCTATCCGGTGGCGGTCGGCTTATTGCAGGGAAATTAACACAAGAGCTTCGCCGACTCTATGAACCATCGAAAAAATGGGGTGAAATTTATCCATTAGCTTATACTGTTCAGGTCTGCCCGAAATGTTTATATGCAGCTTATCCAAAAGATTTTAAAGGTTTAAATGAAGAAGAATTAAAAGCCATAAAAACCACCATCCCGCATCGGGAAGAGTTAATGAAAGTTGTTTTTGGAAATATCGATTTTAATGAAAACCGCAATTTAGTACTAGGTGCTGCTTCTTATATGCTTGCCATTGATTGCTATCATCTTCGTTCGTGGGAAATGGCGCCTACGGTTAAAAAAGCCGTTAGTTCGATTCGAGCAGCTTGGTTACTCGGTGACTTGCATAAAAAATTTCCGGCGCGTCCGTACGATAAAGCGTCTAATTTTTATTATGTCGAAGCTGCTCGTGGCTATGCACGCATTTTAGATATTATGAATGGCCAAGGCGAAGAGCCAATTGAATCTGCGGCTTATATGCTCGGCCCCGACTTAGATCACAACTGGGGATTTGATGGTATTATGTACTTAAATGCTTACTTAACATTACACCATTTAGACGAAATGGCGGATACATTAGAGCAACAATATAAAATTTTAGATACTTCAAAGCGCTATCTGTCAAAATTATATGGAAGTGGAAAAGCGAGCAAAAGCAAACCTTCCGTCATTGTAGATATGGCCAAAGATTTGTATGATGAAATGGGCGAAAAACTAAAAGAAATGGAAGCTCAACTTAACCCTGCCGCAGCAAGCGGCTAAATTCATGCGTAAAAGACTTCTTTTTTATTTGACCCTATCTTTCTTTATTTTTGCCGAGGAAAAAATTCCATATTTGTACAAAAGTCCTATGTACACAACAATCAGTGGGTCTTCTGCCTCTTATCCAACGGATTTTTTGATGAATCCTGCCCTTCTGTCACAAAACATTGGTTATGGAATTCGGTTTGCAACAGGTTTTGCTTTCAATGAAATTTCGCTCGGCAGTCATTTTTATTTTCCAACGAACTATGGTAAATTCGGATTCGGGGTTCGGCGCTTAACAAACAAAAGTAATTCTTACTATGATTTTCCTCTTCTTTTCTCACGTGGCTTTGAAAAAAAATACTATTTAGGAATTTCGGTTATTCCCGGATTTGGTAATATTGCTGGTCAAACTTATTTTACCGGTGATGGGACTTTATCTTTCTTACGAAAGTTTCCACATTGGAAAATAGGAAATCACTTTGGTCTTTTTTCCCCCGAATTTGGACTCTTACTAAGAGGAACTCTATGGCAAGCTAAGCAACCTTCTTTTTTTACGAGGTACTATGAATTTGCTCCGGGGCTTGGGTTTAGCTTGTGGAAATATGGGCTGCATAAGCTTCGCTGGTGGGCAAGCTTCCCCCTTACAGAGAATTCTTTTGTTTTTAGAACAACTCTTTCTTACGAGAGTAAACCTTTTGCTTTTTTTACGGGATACTATCATGCCAAAGAAAATGTGTTGAGTGGGCCTTCTTTTGGCCTATTCACTAATTTATTTGCGTTCGGAACCAATTGGTCACTGCGCATTACTTACTTGCCTAAAATACTCAAAAGAAAAGAGCATTTTGCTCTTTTCTCTTTCGGAGCTCAATGGGGTAATCGAGATACAAGTCCGCCAAAAGTGACAATTACTGTGCCAAAGTCTTTTTCGCCAAATACGGATGGGAAACAAGATCTAGCTCGTTTTGAAATTCAGATTGAGGACGATTCATCAATTGCTGCATGGAGTTTAATTCTTTATAACCAAAAAGGAGAGGCGATAAAACATTTTGGACAAGACCCCCGGGTAATCAATCGACAAATGAGTTTTTGGGATATTTTCCCTGCTTTAACAAAACGTAAAGTTTTTCGCAATGTACCTAAAGTAATTCTATGGGATGGGACGAGAGATCCAATCGATGAATCCACGTTATTACCACCGGGGGGAACAGAACAAACAAAATCGGCTTTAGTTCCCGATGGTCACTACCGCTGGACATTTCGTATTGCTGATATTCATGGAAATATGGCAACCCCGATTTCAGGATCCATTATGGTTGATACAGTGCCACCTAAAATTGAAATTCGTCCACAAACCAATATTCTTTCCAAGAAAGATACACTTACCGTCTTTACAGAAAAATCTTGTTTTGATAAAAATGATAAAGTAAATTTTTCTGTTTTTTATCACAACTCTGCAAAAGAACAAATAGAAATATGGAAAAAAGAATTTTTGTGTGATGAAGTAAAAGATAAATTTACTATATCGATGGCTTCTTTGCCTTACGAAGGCCAATATTTTCTAAAAGCTACAGCACACGATACCGCCGGAAATGTATGGTATAGTCCTTTGCAAACATTCCAAGTTTTTTTAGACAGGGAAGTGATTCGACTCTTATTCGATAGAACGAGTATCTCTCCAAACAAAGATAAAATCGCCGATGCAGCCATTATCAAAATCATTACACAATCAAAAACCCCTTTGCAAAAATGGAAAGTCGTACTAGATCGAGGAAATGAGAGTTTGCCAGAACAACCATCGGAAAAACGTTTATTTTTCTCTAAATCACATCTTAAAGTATGGGAAGGAGACTCCCTGCCTGAGCCATTAGAATTTACAGGCCTTCCTGCTAAAACGTTCCCGCAAGGGTATTACAGTTTTTATGTTATGGGACAATTCTCTTCGGGATATACCGATTATGCAGGGCCATATTCTCTTTTCATTGATACCGATCCACCGCAGGCAAGTGTATCTCATTTTACTTCTGATTTTACTCCTGATGGGGATAGACAAAATGATGTACAAGTTTTTTCTTTATCGGCAAAGGATATTTCCGGTATTTTAGAAGCAAAATTAGAAATTTACGAGCAAGTGTATTTTGATAATTTTGAAGAAGTGGATCCTTCTGAATATTTACCGGAAACTTTGCAAAAGCAAAAAAAGCTGTTTAAAGTTTTTTCTATGTTGAACATGCCGGAACAAATTATTTGGAACGGCTTATCCGATTCGGGAATGTTAGTTCATTCTAAAAGCATATACTTTTACCGGCTGATTGTTACGGATACTCTTGGCAATACCACAAAAACAGCTTGGAAAAAATTTAATACCGGCTTTCTTTGGAAAAAAGATAAAAATGGTTTTCATTGCTGGCTTTCTTCTATTTTATTTGAACCCAGAAAAGACAAGCTTACTCCGAACGGGCGCATAGTCCTTCGACAACTTGCTAATTTTTTACAATCTTCCGAAGCAAGCATTTACAAAATTTTTATCCAAGTACACACAGACTCCACAGGAAATGATGAGCAAAATTTATCCTTGAGTGAAAAAAGAGCATTTGCTTTAAACAATTATTTGCTAGAAGAAGGAATTGCACAAGCAAGAATCTCGTACCAAGGATTAGGAGAAATTCATCCTTTAGCTTCGAATTTAACCCCTTATGGTCGCTACTTAAACCGACGAATTGAAATATTTTTACGAAAATAAGCTTAATTTAAAGAGGAAAGATTTAGCAATGCGCAGCAATTCTCGGTGAAACGCCGAGAAGCGCTGGCGATACGGCGTTTAGCCGTATCGCCGTCAATCCGGTGATTACTTTTCGTTTCTCAATGCACCAACAAGGCCTAGTAAACCACCAAGCGCCATAAGCGGGGCGGAAAAAACATTTGCAGCAAAAAAAGATCCACCGCTAGCTAGCAGTAACAAAATGGCTGTCGTTACGCCAACTTTTTTACTTTTTGCAATGGCTAACACAATACTAAACACAATTCCTGCTCCACAGGCAGCCCATGCTAGAGCTAACACAAAATCGCCCGAATGCGTTTCTGCAGCTTCTGCTAAAGCACCGGAACAAATTCCTCCAAAAATTCCCATTAGGCTTCCAATTAAACCTAAAATTACACCTGCTATTTTCATATTTTCCTCCTTTTATTATTTTATTTTATGGTGACTTCTACATCTTTATCTGCATCAATAATTAGCTTCCAACCTTTCCCGCCATTCCACTGCGAAGAAGCTACTTCAAATACTTCGGCATCGCTTTGTCGAATGCCCGGATTTAAATCACTTGCAATGCGGGTATCAATCTTTGCTTCTACCTTATAAGAGCTTGCTGCACTCACTGCATTGTCATAGCTAACTCCATCCGGCGAAACTAATTTTACATCCGGAAAACTAAACGAGCTAATGGGCTCTTTACTAATATTTTTGTACCAATAGCGTACGACCACAAAAACAGCTCCCGGTGCAGCCTTTTCTTTCGTGAAGTAAGATCCAATCGTTCGGCGAGTAAATACTTTTGTTACTTTAATTTCAAAATCATCTGTTTTAATGGTCTCGCCAACTTTTCCTTTGACTTCTCCTTCTGTCTTTCCGCCTCCACCACCACAGGCTAAAAACAAGCCTATAAAAAAGGCTATTAGCCCAAGAGCAGAAGCAGAGTGAAAAAGAATTTTC
This sequence comes from Candidatus Hydrogenedentota bacterium, assembly GCA_003695005.1. Lineage (GTDB taxonomy): Bacteria > Spirochaetota > Leptospiria > Turneriellales > J094 > J094. Next base: position 11,509 of record RFJE01000108.1, read on the forward strand.
TTTCTATGCATACTTTAACTCCTTTTTTATGATTTTAATATGATCGCTCATTAAAAAGCCAGTGCTACTTCCTAACAAGATCCCTAAAATAAATCTTTCTAGATTACTTGTTTCTATAAATAAACTTAAGCCATTTAGCAATACGCTTATTAGGAAAAAGAAAGAATACATTTTTGGCCATGATTTTAAAAGAAAATGATGGATGATGATACTTACGAAAAAACCCACCACAAGTCCTGTGCAGCGAGCACAAAGTAAAAATTGGACATGAAAAAAGTAAAAAGACCTATCCGGTCTTTGGTGACAAAAAACGCTCATTAGCTTAAAAATCTTGCCATAAATACCCATAAGAGTTCCCACCATTTTACATACATATCTCCCTTTTACTGATTTTTATTTCATTTTTTTAGAAATAATTATAGTAAGAGCACGAGCAGGCCTTTTTGCCCTATTTTTAATTCGATACACAGCGATACGCCGTATCGCTGCGTATTGCTATTATAAGCTACGATTGACAGGCTTTCGACAATCATAAGACTATCCAAGAAATTCATGAGCACAGAAGAGCTACTAGAACAAGCGCTTGAATTTTATGATAGACTATATTTTATTGCTTTAAGTAAACTTCGTAATGAAGCCGATGCCGAAGATATTACGCAAGAAACCATTGCTAGAGCAGCCCATCATGCAGAATCTTTTCAGGGGAATAGCTCTCTTTTTACATGGCTTGTTAGTATATTACTTAATTTATGTAATGATTTTTATCGCCAAAAAAAAGGAAATCATATTCCGGAAGAGAAAGCTTTTTTTGTAGCCGATGCAAGGGTAAACTTTGAAAAAAAAGTTGAACAAAATGACCTTTTTGAGCGTCTTAATAATATGATTATGGAATTAGACGAAAAATATAGAGATATTATTATTTTACGTTTTTTTCAAGAAATGAGTTATCGCGAAATTTCTGAAGCCACTGGAATTCCGGAAGGAACCGTAAAATCTCGGCTCAACGAAGCTAAGCATCAGCTTTTTTCTAAATTAAAAGAAATAGGCGTGAAGGGGGAAGACATTGCCATGTAAGAAATACAAAAAAACAGTTGAGTATTTAAAGCAAAATCCATCGAGTTTTCTACCGGAAGAGTGGATTCAGCATACAGAAACTTGTAAAAAATGCCAAAAAGACTATCAAATTATTTTAGAACAACAACATATAGAAAATCAATTAAAACAAGTATTTCAGCAAGCTACCAAAATAGGACTGGCTAAAAAGCCTAAACTACAAACAAAAGAAGAAAGACAAAAAGCCATTCAAAAAAAAATAGCAGAGCTTGCCAAACCTAAGCAAACTCAAGATAAAATCATTCCCACAAAAAATAAAAAAAATGGATTTTGGATTGCCAGCATTGCTGCCATGCTCGTAGCAGGCATCCTTGGTATTTTTTATGGTGTTCGTAAAGAAGAAAAAAATACGAGTTATACCATTGCAAAGAACAACCTAAAAGAAAAGTTAACCCCGTTACAAGGAAAAAATCCCACAGACGTTGTGTCCCCTACTCCAAAAGAAAAATCAAAATCCAAAAAACATAAGAAAAAGAATTCCTCTGGCTTATTTAGTGATTCGTTAAACAGCATTGCAGGGGTACGAAAAAAAACACTCACCCCTTCCGAAGATACACTCGATGCCACTCTTGTTACCGAAGAAACAGCCGAAGGGATGGTTTTACAGTCCGATAAAATTCAAAACCTATGGAAACAACTAAAGCAACATCCAAAAGATAAAAATATCGCTCTAAAACTTTATAACCTTTATAAGCCAAATAACCAATCAAAAGAAATTGAAAAGCTAGAAAAATTTTTAAAAGAACATAAAGCTCCCATTCCATGGAAGTAAAATCACTCTATTGGATGCTCAAAAAGAGGTATTTCCGGATTTTCTTCCTGAAATAATTTGAGTCTGTATTGTGACTCAAACAAAATAACAGGATTTCCTCTATCATCGGAAAATGTTTTTACAAATCGAGAAAGCTTTTCTTTATCTTCCGGCCGAATCCAACGAGAACTTTCATAAGGTAAAGGCTCTAAACGACAAGGTGCTCCATATTCATCCTCTAAACGGAAACGAAAGACATCAAACTGTAAAGTGCCAACACCGCCTAAAACAGGATACTGCTTATCTAACTCAAAAAGTTGAACCACCCCTTCTTCTGCTAACTCCTGAACCCCCTTTTTAAACGCTTTTAGTTTATTTGTATCCGTTGGAATTAAGCGCACAAAGGCTTCTGGCGCAAACCTTGGCAAAGGATGATATTCCGGAGCTTCGCCCGTGTATAAAATATCACCAATGCGATACAGTCCCGGATTTATAAGCCCAATAATATCACCCGGATATGCTTTATCTAATGTGCTTCTTTCCTGACCAAAAAAAGAAACCGGCGAAGAAAGCTTTACTGTCTTCCCTGTGCGCTTTAATTTAACTTGCATGCCACGATTAAAAATTCCCGATGTTATGCGAGCAAAGGCCACCCTATCTCGATGCGCCTTATTCATGTTCGCCTGCAACTTAAAAATAAAAGCAGTAAACTCTGTGTCTTCCGGATGTATCACCCTGCCATTCGAAGTTGTAACCGGCTGCGGTGGCGGCGCTAACTCTAAAAAAGCATCCATTAAAAGATCAACCCCAAAATTATGTACAGCAGAACCAAAGAAAACAGGGGTTAGCTCACAAGCCAAGAATAACTCTTTATCAAAATCTGGAAGCATCTCCTTAGCAAGGTCTAAATCTTCCAATAGCTGTTTATAATCCCTTTCTCCCATGAGCTCTTGAAAAATAGGATCTTCTAAACTAGCAATTTTTTGCGGTGCTTTAAAAGCACCGGCTGTGGTTTTTTCATACTCATAAAGCTTTTGCTTGTTTAAATCATACAGTCCTCGGAATTGTGTCCCCGAACCAATTGGCCAAACCATGGGTGTACAAGTAATTCCTAAAGTACTTTCAATATTATCCATAAGCTCAAATGGGGATAGAGCCGGTAAATCCATTTTGTTGATAAAAGTAATAATCGGAATTTTCTTTTCCCGACATATTTTAAAAAGCTTAATAGTCTGTGGCTCTACTCCTTTCGCAGCATCAATTAACATGATAGCACATTCTACCGCCATTAAAGTCCGATAAGTATCTTCCGAAAAATCTTCGTGGCCGGGGGTATCGAGCAAGTTTAAAACATGATCCTTATACTCAAATTGCATGGCGGAAGTATTAATGGAAATTCCCCTATCTTGCTCTAACTTCATCCAATCGGATTTAGTGGTACGTCTTTCTTTTTTAGCACGCACATGACCTGCTAGCTGAATCGCCCCGCCATATAACAAAAACTTTTCCGTCAGAGTTGTTTTTCCCGCATCGGGATGAGCAATCATGGCAAAGGATCGCCTTTTTGCTATTTCCTCTTTCATAAGAGTGATAGTGTTTTAAAATGAGATAGGGGGTAAAGACTCCTTAAGACAGCGATACGGGAGGCTTGGCGGGAACATCCATGTCCCGCCAACCTGCAAGAGGAAAATAAAGAATAGACAGCTTATGCGCGAATTGTTTTTTTTCTATATGAAAAAAATTCACTTTGATGAATTCATTGCCACTGGATTTTATGTTGGTTATTTACCTATCATGCCGGGGACATGGGCATCTTGGGTTGCTTGTGCCATCCCTCTATTTTTGTATGAGCTTTTTCCGGATGAGTATCGCCTTTTATTAAGTGTCTTTGTTGTTCTTTTCTTTTTTTTAGGAATTTTTAGTGCCGATGCAATTGCAATAGTCAGTCGCCGAAGCGACCCCGGATTTATTGTGATTGATGAATGGGTTGGCCAATGGATTCCTTTTTTATTTGTTTTACCAAATCCAACGGCTATTTTAATTGGCTTTATTTTTTTCCGTATTTTTGATATTACCAAAATACCCCCTATTGCAAAATTAGAAAATTTAGGCGGTGGTTTAGGAATTATGCTCGATGATGTCATGGCAGGCTTTTATGCAGGAATAGCTCTTTATTTTACAAGTCTGTTTATCCGATAATAAAGTGTGCACGAAATCGATCAAAACCCCGACAATACAAATCCTCAAAAAGCATTTGAAGCACTTGATTACAAACAAGTGCAATTTACAAAAGATATTTTTGAAACCGA
>RFJE01000109.1 GCA_003695005.1 Candidatus Hydrogenedentota bacterium
CTTTTTCTCAAATCTGCCGATAATAAAAAGGGAACTTTTTTATTAATACCACTAAAATGCCCTGTAACTTATTCTAACCTTATCTAGTATATAATAACTTTGTTTCATTTCATTTTAGGCAAATTAGGTTTGCTTATCTAAAATACGACAATACGAGTACGGTATTGTATACATAAATGTCAGAGGACATGGATCTTTGAAACTGTCGCGGTTTATCCCATCCGCAGGAGAGCCCGATTGTAATCCACTCAACAGTCGGGCCCTCCCGCGGAGGCATTCTCGGGAGAGACCATTGCTATGGGTATTAGCAACGGAAAGGAGAGCACGATGATAATAAATCACAATATGAGTTCTGTCAATGCAAACAGAACCCTCAAGTTTAGAACTTGGGAAATTGACAAGACAATGGCGAAACTAGCTTCCGGTGAAAGGATTACCAAAGCTAGTGACGATGCTTCCGGACTTGCCGTATCCGAAAAGATGCGAACACAAGTCCATGGTCTTCGCCAAGCGGAACGCAACACAGAAGATGGTTTGAGCTTTATCCAAACCGCCGATGGCTATTTAGACCAAATGGCCAATTTGTTACAGCGTATCCGTGTTCTTGCGGTACAGTCTGCAAATGGGATTTACAGCAATGAGGACAGAGTCCTCATGCAAGTTGAGGTATCCCAACTTGTAGATGAAGTAGACCGTATCTCCTCGCAAGCAGAGTTTAATCGTTTTAAACTCTTTTTAGGCGATTATGCCCGAAATTCTAAAAAAGCTTCTATGTGGTTTCACATGGGCCCGAACATGAACCAACGTGTTCGAGCTTATGTCGCCACCATGACTACAGCGGCTTTAGGAATTCAAGGCGTTAGCCTAACGAGCATCAAGGGATCCAATGATACAATTGGCCTTGTCGATACAGCTCTAGAAAAGCTCTTAAAACTAAGAGCCGATTTAGGGGCCAGTGCCAATCGATTGGAGATTTCGGCAAAAGGCTTGATGTCCGCCTATGAAAATGTGATGGCTGCAGAATCACGCATTCGTGATGCAGACATGGCAGAGGAAATGGTGGAATATACTCGCAACCAAATTTTAGAGCAAGCTGCTGTTTCGATGCTCGCTCAGTCAAACTTGCGAGGACAACAGGCCCTCCGGTTGATTAACCCATAGCTCGCGACAGTCTAATAGATGTTCTTTGGCATGGTAATTCCACTACTCGAGGCGTGGCGGGCACATCCATGTCCCACCAACCTTCAGTCTTCTCTCTTTCTTCTCCCGATGCCACCCCTCACCTTTTGCGCATGCAAAAGGTGAGGGATGGCTTCGGGAACGGAGTCCAAACCTAACAATAGGTTAATTGATTCCAAGGAGGGAGAAGATGCAAGTAAACAATAACTTGGCCGCTTTGTTTGTAAACCGGCAAATTCATAAAACCACAGTTCGGCTAAATAAATCTATAGAAAAATTAGCCACAGGTCAAAGAATCAATCGTGCCGGAGATGATGCAACGAATTTAGCGGTTTCTGAAAGGATGAGAACCCAAATCCGCGGTTTAAAAGCTGCGGAACAAAATGCCATGAATGGACTTTCCTTTGTCCAGGTGGCCGAGGGTAATTTAGGGCAGGTCAATGATATCTTGCAGAGACTTCGCTATTTAGCCGTCCAGGCTGCCAATGGAATTTATTCCGATCAAGATAGGACGCAAATAGCTGTAGAAGTCTCGCAATTAATTGAAGAAGTGGATAGAATTTCTACCACAGCTGAATTTAATCGGTTAAAGCTTTTGACCGGAGACCTGTCCAGAAACTCTAAGACCGGTTCTGTGTTTTTCCATGTTGGTCCAAACAAAGACCAGCGTATTCGTGCATACATTGCTACAATGAATGCACAGGCATTTGGTCTAAAAGAAGGTGGGAAAGCTAAGTCTATTAAAACCGCAAGTGATGCGAATGATATGATTGGCGTTACAGATGCGGCAATTGATAAGTTAAACCGACAGAGAGCAGACTTAGGCGCCTATTACAACCGCATGGAAATTACGATTGAGGCATTACGAACCGGTTATGAAAATATGGTAGCCGCAGATTCGCGCATCCGAGATACAGACATGGCCGAGGAGTTAGTGGAGTTTACCAAAAATCAGATTCTACTTCAGAGTGGTACGGCGATGCTGGCGCAAGCAAACTTTTCCACGCAAGTGGTGCTCCAGCTTATGGATAGAATCTGATGTTTCCGAAGTTGGGAGGCTTCGGACTCAGTACACCGCTTTCCAATGGAAAGCGGTTTTTTTTTACAAAAATTGGCCTCATCATGCATCCTCATAAATAATAAAGTAAGGAGAAAAATATGGCCACGAGAAAGTGGAGTTTCTTACTTAGTATTGTTCTCGTAGGAGTAATTGCCTGTAAAAATGCAAGTATTAAAGAACAAATAGAAGAATCTGCCAATAACTATTCTTATTCACAAGTTACTTATTTAAGTGCGCAAGCAGGAGATGGACAAATACGCTTAACATGGGTCAATCCAACATTTACTACGTTTGCTGGTGTAAAAGTGATTCGGAAAACAGGATCTGCCCCTGTTTCCGTCAATGATGGTACTCTTGTGTATGATGGAACAGGTACATCCTATACAGATACAGGATTAACGAATGGTACAGAATATTATTATGCCGTTTTTACTTATGATAACCAGGGCAATTATTCTCAAGGTGTTACAGTGGGTGCTACTCCACAAGATGCTGCACCGGATAACGTAAGCAATTTAACCATTACTGTTGGCGAAAGTCAGCTTACTTTAAGTTGGACAAATCCAAGTAATTCAGATTTTGCCGGTGTAAAAGTAGTTCGGAAAACAGGAGGCTATGCAGCTTCTGTCTCCGACGGCACTTTAGTATATGATGGAACAGGAACCACGTTTACTGATACTGGTCTTACCAATGGGACGCAATATTATTATAGTGTTTTTTCTTATGATATGACGGGTAATTTAAGCCCAGGAGCTGTTATTAATGCAAAACCTGTGGATACGACTCCCCCGGGAGATGTTACCAATGTAAATGTTGTAGATGGAGATACACGAGTTACGATTAATTGGGATAATCCTGCCGATACAGATTTTAAAGGAGTAAGGGTGATGAGAACGCTGATACCGGCTGCAGGCGCCAATTGTACAGCCGGAGAATACCCCAGTTCCCCTACGGATCCCAATGCAATCCAAATTCCTTCATCAGTTACTGGATCCACAGGATCTATTACCGATACAGGCCTTGCTAATAATAAAACATATTGTTACACTATTTATGCGTATGATAATTTCCACAATTTTGCCGGTGGAATTACTGCCCAAGGCAAGCCCTATCCGGGGCCACCGGCTGATGTAACAGGAGCCACCGCGACAGCTGGAGATAGTCAGATTGTACTAACTTGGACGAATCCACCGGATGCAGATTTTGCCGGTGTTATTATCGTTCGAAAAACAACTGGATATCCTACTAGCTTAACCGATGGTACGCAAATATATGATAGTGCCTCTGCCACAATTACTTCTTATAGTGATTTAGGACTTACCAATAATACAACTTACTATTATACCATTTTTGCTTATGATAACGATCCAATGGGGCCTTTTTATGCCGCCGGTGGTGCATCGGCTAGGGCGTCAGCTACACCAACAGATTTAACTCCCCCAGGTAATGTAACCTCTCTTACAGCAACTCCTGCAGATAGTCAGATTACCTTGACCTGGACAAATCCAACCGATCCAGATTTTGCGGGTGTAGTGATTGTTCGCAAAACCACTGGATTTCCAGCAAATATCAGTGACGGAATCCAAGTGTATAATGGGAGTAGTACTTCGTTTACGGATACTGGATTAATTAACGGACAAACATACTATTATACTGTTTTTGCTTATGACAATGTAGCGCCTACACCTAATTATGCATCAGGTAGTTCCACTTCTTCTGCGCCTATTAACACAAATCCACCGGGGAATGTCACTGGATTTACAGCCACATCGGGAAATACACAAATTGTGCTTAGTTGGACAAATCCAACGGATTCTGATTTTTCTGCTGTAAAAATTCTCTTTAAAACCGCCGCAGATGGAACTTGCGATACAGAATTCCCCGCAAACTCAAGCGATGGTACTTTAATTTATGATAGTAATGGAACAACGTACACTCATACAGGCCTTACAAATGGCACGGCATACTGTTATGGTGCCTTTGCTTATGATACTGCAAATAATTATGCATCTGGTTCCACGGCTTCGGCAATACCAGCAGATACCACACCGCCCGCAGAAGTTTCTGGATTTACAGCTACTGCAGGAGATTTCTCTATTAGCTTAAGCTGGACAAATCCCACTGATCCCGATTTTGCCGGAGTAAAACTAGTTCGAAAATTAGGAGGTTTCCCAGCCAATAGTACGGATGGCACTTTAGTGTATAATGGTACCAATACGAGTTATTTTGATAATGGTCTTTTAGCAGGTACAACTTATTATTATACAATTTTTACATATGATACAGCCAGCAATGAGTCATCAGGATCACAAGCTTCGGCAACCCCGCCTACAGGTGTGCCGCTTACACCTTCTTGGGCAAAATTGCCTACAAATACTTGTGGAGATACCTATTACGAAGATATGGCCGTTGACTCTTCGGGCAATGTTTATGTAGTGGGAGCTCAGGTTGGAAATAACCCATGCGACTATGGCAATGGGGTCGTACTCACAGGTCCAAATGCTAATGCCACTGACTCCAATGCATTTATTCTTAAATTTAATTCTTCCGGCGTTGCTCAATGGGGAACAATTGTTAACACAAGTCCAGCAGCTTCCCGCTTTTTAGGAGTGGATGTTAATAGTACAGGAACCCAAATTGTGGTGGTTGGAATGCAAGTTGGCACATCTACGTACCAATATGACTCCAATGCAAGTTTTGCTATTGCAGGCCAATCGGCAGGCTCCAATCCTATCATCCTTACTTTTGATGGAACAGGATCTGTAACCATGGCCAAAACGCTTACAGCAGGTAGTTCAGGAAATATTGATGGATCTGTCTTTTACGAAGTAAAATTAGATGGCAGCAATGCAGTGGCCGTAGGATTCGTTTACAATAATGGAACGTATGAATTTGATCCAGGCCCTCCCTCAGCTATTACGATTACCGGGCTAGTGGCGAGTGGCACGGGCAAAACAGCAGCACTAGTTGTGTATAACTTAACCACGCAAAAAGCAGTGGCAGCCGCTACTCTTGCAGCAGCAAGTTCCGATACGGAATTTAAAAGTGTTGCTGTAGACAGTGCTAGCAATATTTATGTAGTGGGTACGCAAAATGGTACTACCACCTTTGATTATGGAAATTCCGTTACCTTAACAGGAGTATCCGGTACAGCAAATGCTGTACTTATTAAGTATAATTCTGCTTTAACAGCCCAATGGGGATTTACTCCTAGCTCAACAGGTACGAATTCAACATACTTTAATGATATTTATATTGATGCTTCGGATAATATTTACGTAGTAGGACAGCAAACAGGAAATAGTGCTTTTACTTATGGAATTGGAACAACTGTGAATTTAACAGGAGTTTTTAGTTCAGGCTTTAACGCTACCTTATTGAAACTCGATACTACAGGTGCTGCCTTGTGGGGTGCGACACCTACGGCCGGAAGCAACTCTTCTGTCTATAATGGGGTTTATACAGATGCCTCCGGCAATGTATATGTAGCTGGCGAGATTTATGGCACACAAAGCTTTACATTTGGAACTTCTGTTTCTGCAACTGGGGCGTATTCGAATAAAAACGCAGTCATTGTAAAATATGATAGTGCCGGTACAGCTCTTCGAGCTCGCACTGTATTTACTTCGAGCAATAAAACTGGGTTTGCAGGCATCGTTGTATCTGGAACAGGTGCTATCACCATTGGTCAGCAAGATGGCACCACAGGAGTAATATACGTTCCCGGCACCACAGTAAATGGAGTAAGCACAGGTACAAATGCAGTACTCACTCGCTACGATTAGTATCCTTCTAAATTCAATGATTCTTGGTTTTAGTGATAATTACGGTTCCTAATTGACGTTGTAGCTATCGAATCCTTATTAGTTTCTATGCGAGCTTCCACTTTATTTTTAGTGCTAGTGATTATGGCAGTTGTGTCGGCCATGCTTGCTAGCTTAATTGCCTTGTGGACTACACAGCAAAATTTTAATGTGGAATCCTTTTCTTTTTTAAAAGCAAGAATTTCAGCAAATTCGTACGCTTCTGCATTTTGGTACTATAAGCAGCTTGATTCAGAAGAAGAAATTCCTGCAACAGTAAAGGCATATTTTTTATGTCCTGTAAAAGAAAAAAAGAAAGAAAACAATGCAGAAGTAGGTAATGTATATTTTTTTACATTTCAAGCGACATGCAATACAAGACTTGGACAAGTCTCTTACACAACACAGCTGGATTTTTTAAGCCAAAATTACTCTGCTTATTTAATATCTTCTTCGGGTGATTTACTTCTTGCAAGCCAATCTGGAATGACACGGTATTTTTTAGGGCCTATTTTTGCTGGCGGAAATTTAATCTTAAAAGATGGTGGAATGAATTTTTTTGTAAAACCGGAATGGGAATCTGCTGCCATTTTAACGGGCAAAGATATTCTTTTGCTCGATAAATGGAAAGAGTATCGCAATAAGCTGAGTGCCGATTTAAACAAGGATGAATTTTCCCTATCTGCAAAAGAAAAACGGCAAAGAGAAAAAGAAAAAGAACTGCTAAAGAAAGTATCGCGTTTAATTGAGCCAATTTATATTGGTTTTTCTAATTTTAGAATTACCCCTGACTATCCATTACACCATACAAATATACGGGAAGTATTACCGGATCTGATAAAAAAAGTTAAAGCGGGAAACTATTCCGATTTATTGTCTTTACACCATTCTAAAGTTTATCGACTAAAAGAACCTATATTAGGCCCTATGATTGCAAAAGCAGAGCTAGAGGCCGATGAAAAGTATATTTTTACAAGCTTGCATTCCGAAGTAGCAAATGCAGTTCGCATTCCAAATGGTCACTTATTGGAAAAACGGCTTATTGGAATTGGTACAGGCAGTGAATTAAGCTTTCCCCTACCCTACGGTCATTCCCCCATCACTCGTGTTTTCTTAAAGCCTTTAGGCCAAAAGGAAAGAACAAAAAGATACCAAAAAGTTCATCCCGTTCATGATTTAGAAGGTGTGCTTGGCCGAGAATTTGTAATTCGGAAAAATTCACTTGTTTTTCTGAAGCCTTCTAAGAAAATACAGCTCGGACTCCCTTCCAATGCATTTGATATGTCTGGCCGAATCTTACTGCGCAGTGCGGATGGATCTGCTGTTTCTGCAGCTCGTTCATTAGAAAAGCTTTATTTTGAATACTTAGGTCATGCACGCGAATTAACGCCGGAAGATTTCCGTATTGATGATAGCACGGGGGAATTATTTTTACTGAACCCCGATATTCGATCTAAAGTTTGGGTGGAAGTAGGAACCACGGATGGTGTTCGGCGCATTTATTCCACGACTTTAAATTTTGGCGAAATCGTTTATTTAAATGGTAAAATCTCGGATGGCCGTGTGGTACCGGGAAATATAGTCTTTCCAAGCACGCCGCCTGCTGGCCAAAAAATTGAAGTGATGATTTTAAAACCAAAGCTATTTGCACAGAAACTTCCCCCTGAATTTGGTGTAGGAGTTTTTATTGATAAGGATATAAAAGCATTGGATCTAGATTTAAGCCGACTTTTTCCTATTCCGTCAGGTGGAATCATTGTTTCTCATGTACCCTTATTTGTACATGGTACACCGCCTCGTAGAATTAGCATTTTTAGTACAAAAGATGTATACGTTGGTGATATTAACCGCAATGAAGCCAATGCACATTTTGTACTAATTGCTACAAATGGCATGATTTGGGGACAGCGTTTTCGCAAAGCTATTGAGTTAAGAAGAGTCATTTTGCTTTCGGCAGCAGATGGCATTTTTTTAAATTTAACAGCAGATCCTTTTATTGCAAAACGGGACAAAGCAGAAAAATCTATTTTTGTCGGATCCTTGTATTTAGCAGGACGCTTAAAGAATTTATTTTATTATCCCGATTTAGCCATTAGCAAAGCTTATTACTATCATCCCGGTCGACAAGCCGACTTTAACTTTTTTTATGATGATGCCTTAGCAGAGCCTGAATTTTGGCCACTTTATATGCCTACTTCTATTCATTTACTCAGGCGTAGCTACTAAGAGCATGTGTACCAACAGGAGGTTGGCGCACAAGCGACTAAGGTGGTAAAATCAGCGATACGGCGAAACGCCATATCGCTGGTTATACATCGGGTACAAGTGCAAGGGTTTCTGGTAAACCATAGACCAAGTTAAAATTCTGGACTGCATTTCCCGCAGCCCCTTTTAACAAATTATCAATCACAGAAAAGAAAATTAATAAATGATGCTTTTTATCAAAATAAAAAGAAAGATGAGCAAAATTCGTTCTAACCACATTTCGGATTTCAATTTTATTGGGATCCGGCTCGTAAACAATAAAAGGCTCCCTATCTGCAAATTCCTTCATCCCTTCTTGTAACTTCTTTTCTACAGATTCAGGAAAATGTTCTGCCACTACATAACTAGTAAGTAAAATTCCACGAAATAAAGGCAACAAATAAGGTGTAAAGCGAACCGGTGCCTTTACAGGCAAATGCGATTGCATTTCTACTTCATGCTGGTGCCTTTTTACTTTATACGCTCTAAAATTTTCATTCACCGTAGAAAACGTCAAACTATCTTTTTCGCTTCGGCCCCCTGCTCCAGAGGTACCGGATTTTCCTTCTGCAATCACCTGCTGAATTTGAACATTTTTTAAAACAGACTCTCCGGCAATAAAGGGTAAGATCATGGCCGTGGGATAGCATCCGGGGTTCGCTACAAGGTTTGCATCTTTAATTTTACCGCGGTTTTTTTCCGGCAGTCCATAAACTGCCTCCGCAAGGAAGTCCTTAGCCGTGTGCTGAATCGAATAGTTTTCTTCAAAATCTTCTGCACTTAAACGAAAAGCGCCCGCAATATCTATCATTTTTACATTGGCTTGATCTGCAAGATAAGCAAATTGCATGGAAACTTTATCGGGCGTTGCCGTAAAAATAATATCTAAACCTTTTAAATCCTTTGATTCTTTAGGATGATCGATAAAAATCATTTCCTGAATTTTGGTACCATAAAATTCAGGAAATACCTCCGAAATTTTTTGACCCGCATACACAGACGAAGTCGCGCAAACCACTTTTGCTTCGGGATGATAGGATAATATCTTTAATAATTCTTTACCTGTAAAGCCAGCGGCTCCAATTATGCCAATTTGAATCATTTAGTTTGTCCCCGTTGATTTTACATTTATATAATAACCTTTTCCGAATTGATTTTCAATGAACTTTACGCAAGCTGTTAAATCATGCGTGGCCATCGTAGAGTGAAACACCGATAAGACCAACTCTTGCAATTTTTGGTCATTCTCCAATGGGATTACATGCAAGCCTTTGCTCTTTGCCTCTTTAATATCAATGGGATGCGCATGGGTTAAATGATACTTAGCACTTCCAAGCCAATCAGCAATTTTTTTTGCTTTTGCATGCTTCTTTTCATCAGAAGCAAACATCCAACTCGATAGCCATTCCTCAACCCGCTGTTTTGATAACTGAATTGTATTTTCACACATTTTTAAAAAACCCGGGGGATACTTATCAATTCGCTTAATCCAAAGAACAGCATCTTTAGGATTTTGCATGATCTCTTGTTTGGCCTGCTCGAATTCATCTAAAATAGATTGCGCGGGCGCGGTAAATGGTCCTGTTGGGGTATTAAATGTAATTTGTGGATCAATAGGTCCAATGGCCGAGTGTTTTCCTAAAACAATTTCGTCACAAGCACAAGCAATCATAGTAGCTGCACTCATGGCATTTTGGGGAATAATAGCTCGAATATGCGAATATTTATTGCGCAAATACTTTACAATTTGTTCAGCCGCTTCTAAAGAACCACCTGGACTATGTAAAATTAAGTCTAATTTTTTCTTTTTTAATCCTTCCAATGAGGCCATAAATCCCTGTATATCCTGGTTGGTAATGGATATAAAAACTGCGGGTACCCCCGGCTTAAAAGAAAGAAAAGCAGACGAGTACAATATTACATCTCTGTTTGTATATTCAGAAAGCAGCTTTAAGTATGTACGTCGAACAGTATCACATGCTTTTGATTGTGCTTCAACTATCGTACGATAAATTTGGTTTCTTGAAGGCATGTTCCGGAATAGCTCTCTTCTATCTCGATTTTTGGAGGATTCTCTTTTTCTACCATTTTCATTACAAAATCAATATCTTTTAGGACTTCAGATGGAGTGTTCTGATAAATCATTTTTTGTAATTCAAGCAAATCTAAATCTAACGGACGTTTGTTTTCCATAATTCAACTTCTCATAATGAAACAAAAATACAAGTATTTTTCAATTCCTAACTTAAGCATTACTTTAGAAGCACAATTTCTTTGATGTAAACAGGTTTTTTAGGCTTATTTCTTTCGTCTTTGTCTACCGCAGCAATTTTTGCCGGAATGTCTTTTCCTTCCAATACTTTACCAAAAACTGTATGCTTGCCATTTAAGTAAAAATTATCTGTAATGTTAATAAAAAATTGACTGCCATTTGTATTTGGTCCCGCATTTGCCATAGCTAATGTATATTTGCCTACGGGTACAGAAGGTAACTCATTTTGAAAGTTATAACCATTGGCTGATAATAACTCTGCTACTGTCATATTTTTCATTTTATCTAATTCTTTCATTAAAATAGCACGTTTCGCATTTAAATCCTTTTGAGAATGAATGTTAAATTTCTTAAACAAATACTGCTGAATGTCTCGCTGGTAATATCGCATATTTTCGCCAAGGGTTTGCTTATCTAGCCCTAATGCTTTTGCACTAATTTCATCTTCAAACCGATACCCTGGGCCTCCCGTGCCATCACCTTTAGGGTCGCCACCCTGTATCATAAAATTCGGAATCACCCTATGAAATGTAAGACCATTATAAAAAGGCCTTTTTACTTTCTTACCTGTTTTCGGATCCACAAACTCTTTTTTACCGAGCGCTAAATCCAAGAAATTTTGCACGGTCTTAGGTGCAGCATCGGCATAAAGCTCAATGACCATATCCCCCATCGAAGTTTTCATGAGGATAATTGGATTCTTTTCTGATCGGATTTCTTTTTTATACTTTTTCACAATATCAGCTTTTGAGGGGGTGCAGGCCAATAAAAATCCTAATGCGACTACAAAAGAGCGAGCTAAAATTTTCACGAGACTTTTCCTTTGATACAGGCCTTTAAGTAGTCTCGTTGCAATCGGGCAATATGCTCAAGCGAAATTTCTTTAGGACATTCCGCAGAGCAAGCTCCTGTGTTTGTACAAGCTCCAAATTTTTCTTCGTCCATTTGTGCTACCATGGCTAACACTCGCTTATCTTTTTCCACCTGCCCTTGCGGCAATAAACTCAAGTGAGATACTTTTGCTGCCACAAAAAGCATAGCAGAGGCATTTTTACAAGCCGCCACACACGCACCGCAACCAATGCAAGTCGCTGCTTGGAAAGCTTCATCCGCAACAGGCTTTGGAATTAACGTAGCATTTGCATCAGGAACTCCCCCTGTATGCACAGAGACATATCCGCCTGCTTGTAGAATCCTATCAAACGCCGATCTATCCACAATTAAATCTTTAATGACAGGGAACGCTTTTGCCCGCCAAGGCTCCACAACAATGGTATCTCCATCCTTAAACCTGCGCATGTGTAACTGACAGGTCGTTGTCCCTGGGTCTGGCCCATGGGGACGCCCATTAATGACCATAGAGCACATTCCGCAAATACCTTCGCGACAATCATGATCAAAGGCAACAGGCTCTTCCCCTTCTTTCATAAGCTTTTCATTTAAAACATCGAGCATTTCTAAAAAAGACATATGCTCGTTTACATTATCTAGCTCATAGGTCTTAAATTCACCTTTGTCTTCCTGGTTTTTCTGTCTCCAAATCTTTAATGTAATTTTCATAGCAAACCTCTACTTATAACTTCTCGTTGTTAATTTTACGTTTTCAAATTGTAACTCTTCTTTGTGGCGCACAGGCTCTTGTCCTTCGCCTTTATACTCCCATGCTGCGACATGAGCAAATTCTTCGTCATTACGCTTTGCCTCATGGTCTTCTGTTTGGTACTCTACACGGAAATGGGCACCACAGGATTCTTCCCTTTCTAGTGCATCTTTAGCAATTAATTCTGCTAATTCTAAAAAGTCGGCTACTCTGCCAGCTTTTTCTAAAGCTTGGTTTAAATCCTCATCCGATCCAACGACTTTTACATCTTTCCAAAATTCTTCTCGGACTTCTTTAATTTCCTCAATCGCAGAAAGTAAACCTTCTCGACTTCTTGCCATGCCAACTTTATCCCATAAGATTTTTCCTAATTTTCTATGGATTTCATCCACTGTTTTACTACCATTGATAGAAAGTAATTTTTTCTCAAAATCCTTGGCTTTTTGCTCTGCTTCTATAAATTCGGGCGAATCTTCCGAAGGAAGCTCATAAGGCTGACTTGCTAAATAATCGCCAATGGTATATGGTATAATAAAGTAACCATCGGCAAGACCTTGCATTAAGGCACTTGCTCCTAACCGATTTGCTCCATGATCAGAGAAGTTACACTCCCCTAGAGCATACAGGCCAGGAATCGTTGTCATTAAATTGTAATCCACCCAAAGACCACCCATGGTATAGTGTACAGCTGGATATATGCGCATAGGGGTTTCATAAGGATTGTCTCCGGTAATTTTCTCATACATTTGGAATAAGTTGCCGTATTTAGCCTCGACACCTTCTTTTCCTATACGCTTAATGGCATCTGCAAAATCTAAATACACAGCTTGTCCCGTAGGTCCTACACCATAACCGGCATCACACCTTTCCTTTGCTGCTCGTGAAGCCACATCTCGAGGAACTAAATTTCCAAAAGCCGGATATCTTCTTTCTAAATAATAATCTCGTTCTTCCTCGGGAATTTCATTAGGAGGACGAATATCCCCTTTCTTTTTTGGCACCCATACGCGTCCATCATTACGAAGACTTTCGCTCATTAACGTAAGTTTAGACTGATAGTCTCCTGAAACTGGAATACAGGTTGGATGTATTTGCGTAAAACATGGATTGGCAAAAAAAGCTCCTTTTTTATACGCTCTCCAAATTGCGCTTGCATTAGAATTTTTAGCATTTGTCGAAAGGTAAAAGACATTCCCATAACCACCTGTTGCCAATACTACAGCATGTGCTACATGCCGACTAATTTTGCCAGTGACTAAATCTCGCACAATCACACCTTTGGCATGTCCATTGATTACCACAATATCTAATATCTCGTGACGAGTGTATGACTTTACTTGCCCAAGGTGAATTTGTCGGTTTAACGCACCATATGCCCCAAGCAAAAGCTGCTGACCCGTTTGTCCTTTTGCATAAAAGGTACGAGAAACTTGTGCACCACCAAAAGACCGGTTATCTAAATATCCTGCATAATCTCGTGCAAAAGGCACACCTTGCGCTACACATTGGTCAATAATATTTACACTGACTTGTGCTAAGCGGTACACATTGGCTTCGCGAGAGCGATAGTCCCCACCTTTTATAGTGTCGTAAAAAAGACGCCAAATGGAATCTCCATCATTTGGATAGTTTTTAGCAGCGTTAATTCCACCTTGCGCAGCAATGGAATGTGCTCGTCGCGGGGAATCCTGAATACAAAAAGACTTAATGTTATAGCCAAGTTCCGCTAACGTAGCTGCTGCCGAAGAACCTGCAAGACCTGTACCAACCACAATGATATGATATTTTCGCTTATTCGCAGGATTGACTAACTTTAAGTTAAAACGATGTTTATCCCATTTTTCCTGAATTGGACCTTCTGGTATTTTGCTATCTAATTTCATCATTTCCCTCTCTTATTGATTAAAGTAAAAATATAGTGGAATGGATATGTAGCCAAGTGGAATAAAAA
>RFJE01000110.1 GCA_003695005.1 Candidatus Hydrogenedentota bacterium
ATATAACATCAAAAGACATAGAAGAAGAAATTGATAATCGCCTGCGGAAAATAGCCGAATTTAAAGAATCAGAAGAAAGTGCGAGCAAAGGTGATATTATCGTTATAGACTATGAAATTTGGGAAAATGATGTACCAGTGGGAGATCCGGTTAAAGATACCCCTATTGTTCTTGGAGAAAATCGTTTTCTAAAACAAATTGAAGATGAAATTATCCAAAAATCCCCGAAAAAAGGAGAAGAAATTACCGTAGAAGTAAAATCAACCCCGCAACAAGAAGGGGAAGTAGAAACAAAACGAGATTTTGTAATTACCATCAAATCTGTTGAAAAACCAGAGATTCCGGAACTTACTAACGAAGTGGTAGAAAAAATTACTTATGGAAATGTAAAAAATACAGAAGAACTTTCCGACTACATTCGAAACTATTTAACTAAATTTTTTGACTTGATCAATTACCTTGGGGAATGGACGCGCTTTTTTGAGTATCTGTATGAGAATGCAGAGTTCCATTTTCCCCCGCAATATACACAACTGCGGTGGAAAGAACTCATAGAAAAATTTAATGTAAAGGAAGATGAGATTCCGGAAGCTGAAAAAAAAGGCATTATGGATGAACTGGAAGAAAATGCCAAAAAAGAAGCCATCAACCAAGCTATTTCAAAAATGATCCGAGATCCTTTTGATCCGGAAGAGCAAAAAAAGATTTTTGAGGAAACATTAGATTTAGTCTATGAATCCGAAGAAGGAAAGCAAGCACTTAAATCTACTTTAAACGAATTAGGAAAAGATACAAAAATGCCTGAATATGTAGAAAACTTTTTCCGGTACTTAAATGCTTATTATTTGTATAAATATGCAGAGCATAATAAGCTTGTAAAAAAAGGAAGCAAAATGACCCTAGAGCAACTGAAAAAATTATACTCTTTTTAAATCCTCAAAAAAAACGTCCGTTTTGTAAAAAAATTACTCTTCTATTATAGAAAGCTTGTTAATAAGCTTAACAATATGTATTGTATGGAGGTGTTTGATGAAACGATCTCAAATTTTTATTTTCCTTTTAACAGGAAGCCTTTTATGGAGCTTTCCTAAGGTTCAATTTGGACCGGAAATTTCTCTCGCTTACCAAAGCCCTGTAGGCGGCAATTCGTTTGGACAAGAAATGAAAGCAACGTTAGGAATTCGAGCGGGAGGTGTTGCTAAACTAAAAGCAATCCCATTAGCTGTTAGTTTATATTCTGGTTATGATAAATATAACGGAAAAAATAAAGTAACGTTTACAGCAATTCCATTAGGCCTAAATGCTCGTTACTTTATTGGGAAATCTGCCATTCGTCCTTATGGACTAGCTGGCATAGGGCTGTTGTTTGAAACCCTAAAATTCAGTGGAAGCAAGCAAAGCAATACCGATGGCTTGTACAACCTTGGCGGAGGAGTTGCCTATTTTTTAGGAAATATAAGCTTACGAAGTGAAGCTTTTTACGAAATCTATACTTCTTTTGCTAAAAACTACCAAGGGGAGATTGATGCAGGACAAGTCGTGGGCTTGCGCTTTTCTGCTGTTTATTATTTTTCAAAATAGGAGGAAACCATGAAAACAAGTAAAACACTCATGACAATTGGATTGGGCATTTTTATAGCAATGGGCTGCGGGAACAATCCGCTTTTTGAATCCATGGCTACTGTACAAGTGCCCCTAAATACCGCGCAAAACTATCAGCAAAGTGCAAATTTATCCGGAAATCTTGTTTACCCTAAAATACAAAAGACAATCCAAGATGGCTATGAATATGCCACCAATCCGGAAAGCTTTCAAGTGGCGATTTTAAAACTCGAAGTGATACCAGGAGTCAATGGAAGCTGGCTGACCCTTTTTGAAGATGAAGGCTACAATGCAAATGATCCCGCAGCAAGTACTACACCAAGACAAGAAATTGTAAATACCACAGTTAAGCTCAATACTGCTGTGGAAGCCTTAACACAAGAATATCACGCCGTGCGCATTACTTACTTAAATGACTGGTATGCCGATGTGGATTTAACAAGTGATACGGCTGCTCCATCAAATTGTCAGGGGAATAAATATACAAACCATGGCAAAGCAGGTTATACCCCGATACCAAATTCAAATCGTGAAAGAATAGAGAAAAGAAAAATATGGGCTACGGATTCTGCAAAGGAAGAAGCAACGGATGCCGGCCTAAACACAGAAAACGTTTCGAAACTCACGAACCCTGTGGTAATTAGTACAGCGACAAAAGAGCTTATCTTAAACTTTATTACCGATAGTATGGTGCAACTGCGGAACAATGGCTCTTCTTGCGACGGGGATATTATTGCACCCGAAATGACATTAGAAACGAGATAAGCTTCGAATATAACAATAACGGGTAGCCTATGGTGGCAAGAAACTTCTTTGAAAGAAAAAGCTCGGGGGGATGTCCCCCCAGCGATTCTCGGTGAACCGCCGAGAATCGCTGAATTAACATTGAAAACAGGGAAAAAAGTTGCCAAGCTAACACTAGAAAGAGAGCAAGAAGACGTGAACCATGATTGGGAACAATTTTATTTAAAAGAACGAGAAATGCTGTTTCGATACTTAATCCAATACACAGAAGAAGAAACTGCCATGGAACTGTTACAAGAAAGTTTTGCTCAACTTTTAAGAATGGCTATGAAAAAAGAAATCCATCATCCTCGTGGGTATTTGTATAAAATTGCCCGCAGTTTGCTATTTCAAAAAAATGCTCGCAGTATGCCAATCATAGAAAACTCCCCCCTTGTACTCGATAACTTAATCAGCCACTATGATAATGCAGAAACATCCCTTGAAAAAAAAGAGCTCAACATTTTAATTCAACAAAGTTTGCAAGAATTGTCCGAGATTGAAAAAGAAGTTTTTCTTCTTCGAATTGAATCGAATTTGTCTACCAAAGAAATCAGCCAAACCTTACATAAAAGTGAGCGGCATATCCGACGGATTTTAGAACGATGCCGCAAGAAATTAAAAGCATTTTTTATCCAAAAGGGATTTCGCTTATGAAAAAAAATTTAAATCAGGCTGTTCAAGAAATCCTACAAAAATTAAATCCCGATGCAGAGTTGCAAAACAATAACCCTTCTAAAAACCAAAAAAAGACAACGATTCCCTTTCCAACTTGGGAAGACATTGTTCATCAAGCCAAGCAAAAACCCCAAAAAACACCAAAGCTGCAAAAGCCACCTTTGATCTGGGCAACACTCGCAACAGCAGCGGCACTCCTTGTGTTTATCTGGCAAAAACCCATACAAGAAACTGAACCAACACGACAAGCAGAGAATACGCTTTCCATTCAGCAACTACCAAAAAAATTCATGATCCAACACGCAACAACTTTACAAGCAAAAGGAATTCACATTGTATTCGATAAAAAAACAAAAGCCACTCTAACACAAACCAAAAATTTTAATATTCTGTTGCAACAAGGAAAAGCAAATTTTATACTCACTC
>RFJE01000111.1 GCA_003695005.1 Candidatus Hydrogenedentota bacterium
TATGGAGTTAGAAGAAGATGGCTTTATTGCAGATGGCACTTTCAAGGAAGAATTATTTGAGAAAGATAAAGAAGCCATTATTCAATATTATCGTGAGCAAGGGTATTTAGATGCAGAGTTAACCGATGCACGGTGGGACATTCGTTGGAAAGACAAGAAAGAAAAAGATGAGAGAGTTATTGTCATTACGTATAAAGTAAAAGAAGGCGATCGATATTATTTTGATGGTTATGATATTACATGGGATGAGAAATACTTAAATCCAACCACTCACAAACCGCTTTTTACAAAAGACCAAATTTATCATTTTTTTGAATACACAAATTCCGATATTGGGGATGTGTTTGATTATGGACGTTTTCAACGCGATCGTGGTATTATTAACCAGCTTTATTCACAGCGCGGTTATATTTTTGCCCGTGTCATTCCCGAAAAAACTACTATCGTATTAACCAAAGAAAACTTAGATGAGATGGCCAACAGTGCCATCCAAAAGGAGTATGAGGCAAAAGGAATTGATTACTATCATATCCAAGAATTAAGAGAGATATTAGCCAAGTCCCCTGAGAAAAAAGGACGAAAGTTTATCCACACGCGGTTTGTGATTGCGGAAGGAGATAAAGGCTATATTGAAAATATTATCATTAAAGGAAATAAAAAGACATTAGATAAAGTAATTCGTCGGGAGATATTAGTAAAAGAAGGTCAGCTTTTTAATGCCGCATTAGTACAACGATCTCGCGAGAGAATCTATAACTTAGGTTTTTTTAAAGAAGTGACTGTGGATGCACGACCTGGCTCTGCCGAAGGAAAAATGAATTTAATTATTGAAGTAGAAGAGCAACCAACAGGTACCATTAGTTTAGGGGGAGGATATGGTACACAAACAGGATTTTCTATTTTTACCGAAGTTTCCGAAAATAACTTAAATGGAACAGGACAGCGTATTTCAGGCCGTGTGGAGTTTGGGCCACAAAGACAGGCAGTAGAAGCTTCCTGGACAGAACCTTGGCTATTTGATAAGCCTTGGTCTTTAACACTCTCGGGATTTTATTCTCATCGAGTATTGCTAGCGCCTGCTTTAAGCGTTTCTTCGTCTCAGGAGCGAGCTACCTATGCCAAAGATTCTTTTGGTACTTCGATTGGCATTGGGCATAGGTTTTGGATTAACTGGGGACACTATCACCGTTTTTCACCTGTTTTATCACGAGCCAGTGATCCTTCCTCTATGGTGGCAGATTCTGTGTATCTTTTAGTTTCTCAAGGTTGGCAATTAAAAAATACTCTTACCAATGGAATTTATTATGATAACCGCGATAATGTGTTTAATACGACACAGGGTTTTCGATGGGATACTTGGGTGGATGTTGTGGGAAGCGTATTAGGGGGAGACGATCACTATAACCGTTATAATATGATATTTGATTACTTTTGGTGGCCACTCGATTATACATTTTTTAATTTAATTCGAAAGAATGTTCTAAGAAGATGGCGCATTGTTTTTGAGCATCGTGTTTCTTTAGCATTTTCTCATGAAACGGGTCCTGTGTATAAAACACAAGATAAAACAGAAAATGCCTATATGGAGCCAGAAGACTTACTTTTACTCGGTGGGTATGAATCTTTACGTGGATGGAATTTATATGATTCTCTTTTCCCGACGCAATGGCAAGATGGGGGAAAGCACAGGATTTTATTTACAACCGAACTCAGGCTTCCTGTGGAGCCTAATTTATTTTGGCTTGTTCTTTTCTTTGATGCAGGAGCCTTATACGAGAATCCCAATGAATTTGTCTTAACGGATTCCACATCTGCGGCTACAAAAGCATCCATTTCGGATTCAGCTTTAACGTTAAAGCATATTAACTTATCATACTTCCGTTATAGTTGGGGGTTTGGTTTTCGTTTACAAATCCCCATTTTACCTCTTCGCCTGTACTTAGCAAAGCGTTTAATTTGGGATCCAGATCGTGGTTGGTTTAAGGATCACCCTGTAAATTCGGATTTTCAATTTGTATTTGGTATTGGAGATCGTCGGTTCTAATGCAAAAGCGCAATGTATTGGTTCACATTACAGGGCCCGATCATCCAGGGATTTTAGCAGGTGTACTTGGTCTTTTAAGTAAGCGCAAGGTGGAGCTTAGGGATTTGCAGCAAACCACGAGCTTAGGTCAGCTTTCTTTATCGCTACTGCTTTGCATTCCTGATGAATGTGGTTTATCTGTCATTAAAGATTTAACGGGTTTAACTCGAAGGCAAAAGTTGCATGCAGACTTTTTTGTTTTGGACGAAGCAGAAGTTTGGCCAAATGCAGAAAACGAAGTTCGGTATGTACTTACTTTTATTGCAGAAAAGTTTGATACTTCCGCCTTCGAAGCTCTGAGTCGCGCCATAGCGGATAAAGGTATCAACATTGTGAACATGACTCGGCTTGCCGATGGAGATCTTCAATGTTTAGAAATGTTCTTATCTGCCCCTGCTAGTAGCGAGCTTGATTTAGCATCCATTAAAAGCGATTTATTTCAAGTGGCGTTTCGAGAGGGGTTTGATTTAGCCATCCAACCAGAAGATATTTACCGCCGTGCAAAACGTCTTGTGGTCATGGATATGGATTCCACTTTAATTCAGCAAGAAGTAATTGATGAAATTGCACATTTTGCAGGTGTTAAAGAAAAAGTGGCTTTTATTACCGAGAGAGCCATGCGGGGAGAAATTGATTTTGACGATGCCTTAAAAGAGCGAGTTTCTTTATTAAAAGGGATTAAACTCTCTGCTTTAAAAGGGGTTTTATCTCGTATTTCCCTTACGCCGGGTGCGGAAAGATTCATTGCTATTTTAAAAAAGCTTGGTTATAAAACAGCAGTCATTAGTGGCGGGTTTACTTTTTTTACGGAATATTTCCAAAAAAAATTAGGTTTAGATTATCATTTTGCGAATACATTGGAATCGGATGGTGAAGCTTTAACAGGACGGGTGGTTGGTAAAATAGTAAATCGAAGAACAAAAGCAGAATTATTAAAAGAAATTGCCCAGAAAGAAGGGATTCCTTTAGAGCAAACTGTTGCCGTTGGAGATGGTGCAAATGATTTAGAAATGCTAGAAGTGGCAGGTCTTGGTGTGGCTTTTAATGCAAAGCCAGCTGTACGGAAGCAAGCAGGTGGTTTCATTTCCCAACCAAATTTAGATGTGATTTTATATTTATTAGGGGTGTCCCAGCGAGATTTAAAACGCATCAAAGAAAGCTAAGCAATTTTCTTGATTCCGTAAAATTCCACTCGTTTTTTTTGTGTATCTCGTTCTAAATCGAGTTTATCGAGCAACCGTGACATGACTAAAACACCGCGCATTAAAGACACATCTTCTGAAAATTTACCCCGTTGGATTTCATCTTGCAGATCGATGTCTTTTACACTATTGATGGCTCGAATTTTGTATTCGGATCCTTGGATTTCATGATGAAAAACCCACACGTAGCGATTGGAATACTTAATGGCATTTTCGGCAGCTTCCGTTACAGAAATAATAATTTCGTCAGTTGTGGCTTCGGATAGACGATGCATTTCACAAAAATTTTTTACTCGGGATCGGATAAATTGTAACGGCTGAGCTTGTAAATCGGATGCGGTAAAGAAAATGTCTTTATCTTTACCATAAAAAACCCATTCTTTATGGTTTGCTAAACGAAATTCCTGAAAAGGATCTATAATTTCAATTTTCTTCTCTTTTACCATCGCATCAATGGCAAGCATTAGCTTTTGTTCGTTTTTTGTCCAGTAATTCAGATCTTCGTCACCTAAAAGTGTTTGAACATCTTGTTGAAAGTAGTTTTGGTACTCAGCAATATTTTCGGGCAAGCCTTCTCTTGCCATGCGAATGAGCATCAGTACCCATTTCGCAATCGTTTCTTTATCCCCATGCACACCCTGCCGCATTACATAAGAAATGAGCCCCGATGCATCCATTATGGCAAGCTCTATGATGTTTGAGGCATAGTCAAGTGGAAAACGGCGATACGGCGAAACGCCGTATCGCTAATTCGAATTCATAAATGGAAAAGTGTGGGAACCCCACTTTTTTGTTGACAAAATTCAAAACTTATTGTATATTCAGAAAAACAAAATCGGAGACTTATTATGGCGGATAAAAATTGGCAACTGTTAAATGGCGAAGATTTTGATGACTTTGAAGAAGATGAAGATGAGCTAGATTTCGACGACGAGGAGGACTCACAAATTATTGCAAGCTATACTTGCGAAGATTGTGACTATCGTTGGGAAGTTACTTTTGAGGATGAAGAAGAGGAAGCTTTAGAAGAAATCCAGTATTGCCCGATGTGTGGTAGTGCGAATACAACCCAAATATAATGAGTGGTCGCCTGTCACTATTAGGCATTAGTTTTATTTTATACTTAATTTTGCTGCTTTCGAATACGGAAGCAGCCCCTGTTCGCTTTTTTTTGTTACAGTTACAGGTGCCAGTTTTTTATGTAATTGCATTAAGCACTTTATTTGGAATTTTTGTAACGTTATTGTTTTCCTCGATGTATCGACGAGAGCGGAAATTAAAAAAGAAGTTACGTGAAATTAAGCAAAAAGCATCGAAAACGGCATAAAAAAATGGCCTTGTTCCGAGAAATAATACATAAAATAATATGAAGAAGTATTGTCTTATTCTGCTGTTGATTCCGTCGTTGCTTTTTTCCGAAAAAA
>RFJE01000112.1 GCA_003695005.1 Candidatus Hydrogenedentota bacterium
GAACAACGTCGCGGAGGAGCGTAACTACATCATTTTCAAGCAGTGCTAGCTGAAACGTGGGCATTTCCATGTCTGTGCGCCTCTTGTAAAAGCACCTTCTTTACCGATTGCAACTGCTACATGAGCGTAACTATACCACAATAAGCCGTGGCTGTTCGCGTACCCGCATTCTTGCGCTTCCCCCTTTTATCACCGAAAGGCTCGGGGGGTAGGCCGCTCCTGCGCATCCATGCGCCCGCGGCACTAGTCCATCCGTGGACGTCGCGTAGGACGCGCAGTGATGAGACGGTTGACGGGACGGAAAACGTCCAGGTATCCTTCCTTGCCGAATAAGCTTGAAATATTCATATCTTTATTTGGCTAAACTCGAAGAACGACCGCGCGGCCGAAGCGAGGGGGGCATCCCCCCTTCCTATAAAAATAACAAAAATGTAGGAAAAAAGAATAGCCCGCTTCCATGCAAAATACGAATTATCCACATGGCTAAAGCGTATGCTGCAAATGAGTCTTTAGCAGATCGTGAGTATGTAGAAGAAGAGCATCCTCTGCGCACCCCATTCCAACGAGATAGGGATCGGATTATTCATTCGCAAGCTTTCCGACGCTTAGAATATAAGACGCAGGTGTTTGTGAATTCTTTAGGTGATCACTATCGCACGCGGTTGACTCATTCTTTGGAAGTTTCGCAAATTGCGCGAACAATAGCACGATCTCTCGGGTTAAATGAAGATTTAACCGAAGCATTGAGTCTTGCACATGATTTAGGTCATCCCCCGTTTGGACATGCTGGCGAAAAAGCATTAAGTAAAATGTTAAAAGAACACGGTGGGTTTGATCACAACCAACAAACTCTGCGGATTGTAGAAAAATTAGAAAGGCGATATTCCGAATTTCCTGGATTAAATTTAACAAAAGCCATGCGACTTGGTTTGCGTAAGCATGAAAAATATCCCGACAACATGGCACATACTTTAGAAGCACAATTAGTGGACTTATGCGACGAAATTGCATACAATACTCATGATCTAGAAGATGGTTTAGAAAGTGGCTTCTTGCGTACAGAGGATTTATCTCATTTAGAACTTTGGCAAACCGTATGGGATGAAATTTTACACCGCTTAAAAGGCGTGGAACTGAAAATTAAAATCCGCACTGCGATTCGGAAACTCATTGATACAATGGTTCGTGATACGATCGAAACTTCGCTGCAAAATTTAGAAAAAAATAAAATTCAAACTTTAGAAGATGTTCTTGCTTATCGCGCAGATGACGATCTTATTTCCCCTTCCACAAGCATGAAGCAAAACATGGCTAAAATGAAAAAGTTTTTATTTAAAAACTTATACCGTCATCCACAAGTGGTTCGCATGAACATTCGTGCTGAACAAATTATTTTCCGTTTGTTTAACTTTTTAATACAGGACACAAGTGCCTTGCCCGAGAGCTACCAAAAAACTCTCGAAGAAGAAGGAAGCTATATCGCTGTTAAAGACTACATTGCGGGTATGACCGACCGTTATGCCATGCAGTGGAACCGAGATATTTTAGGAGTAGAAGAATGGTGACCGAAAATTTAACGTACCCTGAAAACATAGAACGAGCTGTTGATTTTTTGCGAGCAAAAGTAGATTATCCAATCCAGGTCGGGATTGTGCTTGGTTCAGGACAAAGTGAAGTTTTATCGAATTTAGAAAATGAAGTTCAAGTGCCATATAAACAGATTCCTTTTTTTCCGCAATCGACGGTAAAAGGTCATAAGGGGGTTTTATCGTTTGGCTTTTTAGCCGGTGTGGCTGTTGCAGTCATGCAAGGCCGAGTCCATGCTTATGAAGGACATCATCCCGCGAATTTAGGATTTCCTATCCGCGTGATGGCAAATTTAGGAGTGCAAGCTTTTATATTTACAAATTCCGCAGGGGCGATTAATACAAGCTATCACCCTGGTGATTTTATAGTGATAGCAGACCACTTAAATTTAATGGGAATCAATCCCCTTACGGGTGAGCATTTTTCTGAATGGGGAGATCGCTTTGTGGATATGAGCAATGCCTATCATCCTACTTTGCGAAGCTATGCTAAACTTGCTTTTGAAAAAAATCAAATTCCTTACCAAGAAGGAGTTTATGCTGCCATGCATGGACCGACGTATGAGACACCTGCAGAAGTAAAAATGCTCCGTACACTCGGTGCCGATTTAGCAGGGATGAGCACAGTGCCTGAAGTCATAGTGGCGAAACAAATGGGAGTACGTGTATTAGCGATTTCACTTGTTACGAATATGGGTGCCGGTATCGAAGAAAAACCACTTCATCATGACGAAGTAACGGAAATTGCACAAAAGGCGTTGCCAAAACTTCGCTTAATTATAGAAAATGTATTAGAGCAAATTGATGCGGAGTAAATTTCATTCTTGAAATTCTGTACATTTCCGCTGCATTTTAAAGTTTGGAATTATGTCTCATGTGCAAATGGAGATTGATTTTCGAAGGATTGATCAAGAAAACAACATTCCATTTCATGAAGCAAAACAAAAGCTTGCCGAATCTCGTTCTATTCCGTTTTATGTAGCGCAGCCGGTTGTTTATCAGCCAAAAAGCGAATACTTTACTCCGTTTTTACAACTCATGCAAGTATTGCAAGCTTACTGGGAAAATCCCTTAGCGTCCTTATCCTGTTCAAAAACAATGTTGTTACCGCACCAAGTCGAAGCTGCTATGGCAGTTTTACAAAATGCAAAATCGAGGATGTTGATAGCAGACGAGGTAGGACTTGGCAAAACCATTGAAGCAGGTCTTATCTTAAAAGAATTAATGCTAAAAAATAATTATGATCGTGCGCTTATTTGCGTACCATCTCCTTTAGTGTACCAATGGCAAAATGAGTTAAAAGAAAAGTTAAATGAGCATTTTGCCGTACTTACTGGAAAAGTGTTTAAAAAAAATCCAAATTTTTTATTAGAAAATCCAAAAGTCATTGTTTCAATTGATTTAGCAAAAATGCCCGATAAAACGGAACTTTTTTTGCAGCAAAAATATGACATTGTTGTATTTGATGAAGCACATAGATTAAGGCGGGACCAAAATAAAATTACGCAAGCGTATCACTTTGCGGATAAAATTTGTCAGCACTGTTTAAATGAAGATGGTGCCCTCTTACTTTTAAGTGCCACTCCCTTTCGTGGTAAACTCGAAGAAATTTATTACTTAATTCGACTCATTGATCCCGACTTACTTGGTCCGCTCGATGAATTTTTAAAACAATATGGGGAAGATGGGAACGGGAATTTAAAAGAGGTTTTAGCCCCCGTTGTCATCCGAAGGCGCAAAAAAGATGTAGGTGGCTTTACCGAGAGATTTGCCAAAACAGTAAAAGTAACTCAAACGCCTGCAGAAGCGAATTTCTATGATTTAGTTACTCATTATGTATTAGACGAGTACAATCGTGCCCTTTCAAAAGGAAATCACTTAAAAAGTTTTGTCATGCTAGTGTATCAAAAAATTTTAGATAGCTCTCGCTATGCGCTTTTACAAGCTCTTCAAAGGCGAGAATTGGCATTAAAAACGTTGCTAAAAAATACACAGGATAAAGTACAGGAAATATCGTATCAGTATAAAATTCACAAGAAATTGTTTACCGAAGAAGAGTGGCAAACAGAACTCGAAGACTTATATGAAAATGAAGAATTCATCCATGAGCAGGAAGAAGTGGCCGACCCCGAAGAAATTAAAGCAGAAATTAAACTCATACAAAATTTAATTAATGTAGGATCTGCGCTCGAGAAAGATTCCAAATTACAAGTTTTAAAAAAAAGCATTCGGGATTTAAAAAAGGCAGGCCACGAGAAAATTATCTTATTTACACAGTTTACAGGAACATTACGATACTTGCAACAAGAACTCAAAAAGCAATATCGCGTCGTAATTTTCCATGGTGGAATGACAGCACAGGAAAAAGAAAAAGCAGTAGAAACCTTTTTCCAAGATGCAGAAATTTTTATTGCCACAGAAGCAGGTGGCGAAGGTAGAAACTTACAAATAGCTTCTGCTTTAATTAATTACGACTTACCTTGGTCGCCTTTAAAACTCGAGCAGCGCATTGGTCGCATTCACCGATATGGCCAAAAGCGAGATGTTTTCATTATGAATTTTGCTACCAGAGATACAGTGGCTGAAAAAGTAATTGACGTTCTCGATAAAAAAATTAAAATTTTTGAAAATGCTTTTGGTGAGTCAGATACCCTACTGGGTATGCTC
>RFJE01000113.1 GCA_003695005.1 Candidatus Hydrogenedentota bacterium
AAATCCGGCTCAAAGGGAAGCCATACTTCTAAAAATGCTTTTTCTAAAAGTTTTTGGTATTCTTTTACTGCATACCGTTCTTTACCACTTACTTTTTCCTCGGGAATAGCAGAGTATCGCATTTTATCCACTAACAAATAACGAATTTTTTGACCAGCTTGTAAGTGAACTCTTTCTTTCGAAAGTTGTTGCGTTACGATTTTAGAAATGCCATTTGTTTTATAATCGGATGCATCTTTTGTAAGAGACTTACGAAATAATAGTTCCTGCCATGGTACTTTATACTGTTGCAAGGTTTCTTCGTGGCTTTTCCAGAGTCGAAAAATTTCGTTTTTTAAAGAAAGCACTTCTTGAACTGTGGAAGCTGTAGAAAGTAAGTCTAAATATTCCTGTTGACACTTTTTAATAAAAGGGGGGATATCTTTTCTACGTAAAAAAAGGCCACGTAGTTTTATTGTGCCATTTTCTAAACGGCCAAAGTAACGGTTTGCTGTAGCTTTTTTAGAATTTTGCTTTGAAGGTAAAAAAACCACCCAAGAATAAAGGCAATCTAAACTCATTGTAATTTTAGTAGTTCTGCTAATTTCTTCGCAAAGATTTTGGATTTTTTCTGTAGTAATTTTTTCCTTATTATGTTGTAAAAACAAGCAATCCGTAATACCATGAATCACATAATAGTTTTGCTTTTCGCATATTTCTTTTGCTGTAAGTAAAATTTCACGACCATAAGCTGTAACTGCTTCATGAGATTCTAATCGACCAAACTTTGCATTGCGATAGCCTAAGTAACCAAAACTTGTCACTAGTAGCATTTTAAGGGCATCTTGGCATTCTTTTGCTTTGTGATTGTCTTTCGAAAGTTGTTTCAATTGCTCTCGTCTTTTTAAAATAGGCGCTAGAGTTTCCGGCACAATCCCTGTTCTCTTTTGGCAAATTGGAGTATTGGTTTCGGGCACACGATGTTGCGACTGCGGACAGCAAGAGCAATTTACGGTTTCAGGTGATATGTTATAGAGCACCATAATGCTGGGATACATTTGGCTAAAGTCAATTTGAGCTGCATTTTCGAAAATTCCGCCACTACGAAAGAGTTTTTTGGGATGAGGTGGTAAAACATCTTTGCGGATTTCCGGATCAAAAACAAGAGATCCTTTATCTGCCTGCAAAAGTTCTAAAGCAGATTTTGGCTTTTCCAATGCACTTTTTTGCCATGGAACTAAATAGCCTTTTTTTAAAGCTGTTTTACTTTGCATCCAAGTTAAGGCAAGACCTGTAGAAGCACGAGCTGCTCGCTGAACAGAAAAGCCACTGATACGCGCAATTTCTAAAATACCAGTAAGGCCGCCGTAGTGGTATAAAAAGGAGTTTTTTATATCAATATGCCACCGGCCAAAAAGGGGGTAAGCAGGGGCTCGGTAAATAATATTACCATAAGAAAAAAAACTTTTGCCTTGGGTCAGGATACGCCTAGATCCGCGTAAAACATCTCTATCTAAAAAGTTACGAAAGTTTTCTTTTTGGATACGAGAGAAAAGATAAGGGAAAATGATTTGATCGCCATATTCTGTAAAAATGCAATCCGGCTGTATTTGTTCAAAGGCAGTAAAAAATTCCGCAAGAAAATGTTTATTTTGCAAAGAAAATTTTTGCAAAGAACCGTCAGCTTCTAAACAAAGTGTATTTTGAAAAAGATTCGTGCGAGCAGGTTTTTCTAAAAAAAGTTTAGCATATTTTAATGGTATTTCTTGTAATGATTCTGCGATGTTGCTTAAAGAAGATAAACACTGAATTTGTAAAATTTCATGGCGCATGTTTGCCTGAATTTCTATGTTAGCAAGGGGGTAGAGTTGTTTACTTTCTAAATACATCGGAGCTAATTCAAAATCGGCGTGAAAAATTTGGACTTTATCTTGCCAAGCAAACAATCTTCTTTTTAATTTTGCTAAAACAGAAGGTCGCAAAATAACGAGTTGCCACACCTTAATTTCTTTTTGCGAATAAAAGAGTCTTTTTTTCACGATACGTGGATTTTCTTTTAAGGCATTTTCTTTTTCTAGCCACTTAACAAAGGAAGCAACTTGTTTCCCATACACATAAAGAATCGGGAAAAAGGGCTCATGAAAAAATTGCATTCCTTGTTTTGTTAAAAGCCATAGGTGAATTTTTTCTTCCACAGCATAGCAATCAAAGAGAATTCCTGTATAAGTTTTCATGATAAGTCTTTAGGAAGAGTGGCAATTTTATCTTGTAGTTTTTTAATTTCTTGCTGTTGACGCAACAGTTGCTTTTGCATTTCTAGCAAAGCAGAAAACAAAGCAGCTTCTGTAGGATTAATAAAGGAAGCATAGACACCGGCTTGCACATGTCTTTTTAAAGAGAGCATAAGCTCATCAAATGCTTCTTTATCTTCGGCACGCAAAGCACGCCGAAAGGCTGCTAGTCGAGATTCAAAATTTTCGATGAGCCTTGAATAAGGTGGGAGTGTTCTTCCCATACCTACCTCCTATGTTTCCAGTAATTCTCAATGAAGGGGAAAAGGCCTGTTCGGGGTTTCGGAGAACCGCTGCTATCTTTCGTTGTATACTTGCTTTGGACTTCCACAAAGTCCAATGTTCTTCGACACTTTTTTGCAAGAGGGAAAGAGTGCCTTTAAATACGGGATTTGGATATTCTTGTTTTTCCGCAATAAAGAGGTTTGGATAAGTAGCAAATTCAGCGTAGAGTTTTTGTAGAAGGAAAACACTTTCTTCTGGCACAACTTCGGGATCTAAAATTTGCTTTGCAGGGGCTAAAAAAAACACGGTGGGAAAGGAAGAGTTTTTTGCTAATTTCGCAGCTTTTACAGTTTGGTATGGAGTAAAAGCTCGTTGTATATAAATTTTTTCTAAAAAAGGTTCGAGCATGATTGACTCTTGCAAAGCCAATTCAACCAGTACATTTAACTGAAAGCGAATAGCACAATCAATCACAAGGATTTTAGGCAACAAAAGGGCTGCTTGAAACATTACAAAATGAGACACATAAAACACATTGCTATCACCTAAAAATAAAAT
Source organism: Candidatus Hydrogenedentota bacterium (assembly GCA_003695005.1). Taxonomy (GTDB): domain Bacteria; phylum Spirochaetota; class Leptospiria; order Turneriellales; family J094; genus J094. The sequence continues at coordinate 3,054 of RFJE01000113.1, forward strand.
TTTTTTCGAAAAGTCGCGCAAAGACAGATTTGACTCAACCCACTTCCGAATTGGCACAAGTTGCATAGCTAACAATAGAAACACAAGTCAATATGTCAACCATAAAGTGATTTTTTGTATAGTGTTATATTG
>RFJE01000114.1 GCA_003695005.1 Candidatus Hydrogenedentota bacterium
GTTTTTCCGGTTTGGATTTTTCCATTCTTTTTTTGTCAACCGAATAAGATCTTTTTCAGAAGGGATGAAATCTTGCGGATAATCGGGTTTGACATTGTACTTTAAGTAAATTCGTTCTAAATCATTTTGTAAGTCTGTTTGATCGGCTATGGCAAGCAAATCATAAACTTGTAAATTTTGATAGCGTCCTCGTTTGCCAATTTCCTGTATGTAAACCCGCTTTGTTTGGTTTAAAGGTTTTACAAAGCAAAAGCTATGTTTTGCTAAATTCGTATGATTGGTTTGCAGAAGGGCAAAGGGGCTATCAGGTAAATCACAAAGCTGAATTAAATAATTTTGATTCTTATCCGTTTTTCTGATCACTTCAGCAAAAAACTTATCCGCATGACGGTGAATAATTTCTTGAACTCGGCCTCGAAAGCGGTCTCCACGAAAGGAAATAAGTTCAATAAAGGCAATGTCTCCTTGTTTAGCATTTTTTCTATCAGGCGGAGCAATAAAAATATCATCGGGAAACATGCCCATGGCAAAAGCCGATCCCGATTTCGCTACGGAAATACGAGCTTCAACATAAAATGGATGAGCAGGAATGACTTTTCCTTTTGAGATAAAAGCTAAACCGTATTCTTCTAATAAGGCAATCGCTTGTTCTAAGTCTCTATTGGTTAAAAACGAAGTATTTTTTTTCCTTTTTCTTGACTTCGATTTTTTTAAGGCTTCCGCATTCAAATGATTTACAATTTTTTTAATCGTAATAGCTTTTCCTTCCTGATCTTTTAAGATGGTTAACAGTTTTTCCATGAAAGGAAATGGATTTAGGTGACGAGTCATTATTCCCTTCTTTTTTTTAAAGAGTCTGTGCGTCAACTATCGCGAGGGTTGGCGGTCAAGCTTCGAGGGTTGGCGGGACATGGATGTTCCCGCCAACCCTCCCTCAAAGAGAAATACTCGACAGAGTGTTTCTTATTTTTACTTTTACGTAAACACAAGCTCCCATAGCTCAGATGGATAGAGCGGTGCCCTCCTAAGGCATGCGGCCAGGTTCGAGTCCTGGTGGGAGCAAGGCTACTTTTTAGCCTTTGTTTCAACGCAGGAGAAAATTTTTATACATTAAGGATAAAATGAAAAACTGAAAATGGAACCACGTGCAGAACATATTTTAGAGCAACATGCTGAATTAGAAAGATCCCTTTCCGACCCTGCTGTTCAGCAAGATTATGAAAAAATGCGTAAGCTATTGCAAAAAAAATCAGAGTTAGATCCGATTGTGCAATCTTTAACTCGGCGCAAAGAAGTTCAAAAGCAAATGCAGGAAATTAAACACCAACTCGAGCAGGAAAAAGAGGCAGAAATTAAGCAGATGTTAAAAGAAGAGTTTAGTTCTTTAGAGAAAGAAGCTGACAAGTTAAATCACGATATTAAAATTATGCTTCTGCCAAAAGATCCAGACGACGGAAAAAATATGATTGTAGAAATCCGTGCAGGAACAGGGGGCGAAGAAGCGGCTTTGTTTGCTAGGGATTTATTTCGCATGTACCTTCGGTTTTTAGATAAAAAAAAGGTACCCTATGAAATTTTATCCGAAACGCAAACAGGTTTAGATGGCTTAAAAGAAGCAGTCTTTTTAGCAAAAGGCCCACTTGCTTATCGACTTCTTCATTTAGAAGCAGGCACGCATAGAGTGCAGAGAATTCCCGAAACAGAAAGCCAGGGACGTATCCATACAAGTGCCGTTACCGTAGCTGTGATGCCCGAAGCCGAAGAGGCCGATGTAGAAATTAACCCCGATGAAATTCGCGTAGATGTGTTTCGAGCTTCGGGCGCAGGGGGACAGCATGTAAACCGTACGGAGTCCGCGGTACGCCTTACACATATTCCGACAGGGATTGTGGTAACTTGTCAGGATGAAAAATCTCAACATAAAAATAAGGCAAAAGCAATGGCTGTTTTACGAGCTCGTATTTTAGATAAACTAAGAAGCGAAGAGCATGCACAAAGAGCAAAAGAAAAAAAAGCACAAGTAGGCAGTGGCGACAGATCTGAAAGAATCCGCACCTATAACTTTCCACAAAACCGCATTACCGATCATCGCATTGGTTATACGGCTTATAATTTAGATCAGGTTATGGAAGGGGATTTAGATGAGTTGATCGATGCCTTGCTTGCCGAAGAGACTCGTAAAAAAATGGAACTTACGGCATGAGCCGTTTCCCTGTTATTCTTACATTTCTTTTTTTCTTACTCGCAGGTTTAGGGCTTTCGGCTTTGCTAGCTGCTTCGAATTTGTCGGGGGATAGTTGGTTTTATTTTCGCAAGCAAGCTTATTTTATGGGAATTGGTATCATCCTTTTTTTGATTGCTGTGCAAGTTCCCTGGGACTTTTGGCTTCGTCTCGCCTGGCCAATTTATGGATTGTTTTTATTTTTGCTTGTTCTTGTTTTTATTCCTGGAATTGGAAAAACAGCCGGCGGTGCATCGCGATGGATTGCTGTAGGCCCACTTTCTTTTCAGCCATCGGATGGAGCTAAAATTGCTACGGTTTTTTTGTTAGCAAGGTTGTATGGACAGGAAAAAGAATTGAGCTGGGGCCATATCTTTGTTACAATTGCTGTTATTAGTATGCCAATTTTATTGATAGGCGCGGAGCCAGATTTTTCCACTGCATTTCATTTAGCAATAACAGCTGGCTTTCTGCTTTTTTTAACCGGATTTCCATTAAGCATGATGACATTGGGGATACTTTCGTCTTTACCTCTCTTATACCAATTAATTATTCGAGTACCATATCGTCGAAAAAGAGTGTTATCCTTTTTAGATCCCTGGGGAAATCGCTTCGAAGGAGCTTGGCAATTAGTAGCTTCGTTAAAGTCCTTTAAACAAGGCGCTTTTTGGGGAGAAGGATTAGGCGAAGGAGTGCGTCGACATGCACTTCATGCACGACATACGGATTTTATTTTATCTGTGGTAGCAGAAGATACGGGATTTGCAGGGGTCTTTTTACTTTTATCTTTATATTTTTTCTGTGGTTTTTATGCATTATGGCAAATGCAAAAAGTGCAAAACTTAGGGGCTAAACTTCTTGGAATTGGTTTAGTGCTTCTTTTTTTATTCCAAACAGCGATTCATATTGGGGTTACCATGGGTCTTTTACCAACAACAGGAATTAGTTTGCCTCTAGCAAGCTATGGCGGCAGTTCTTTACTTGCGTTTTTCTTTTCATTTGGTGTAGTTGTAAATATATTGAGGAAAAATCCCCTTTAAAAAAAACTTGATAAAGCATTAACTAATATGGAAATATCCGTTAATGCTCAAACACATTGTCACTTTCACTCTTACGGTTTGTGTCTTTTTTGCGCAATCAAAAGTACCGAATCGTGGGAATACAAAAAGCCAAACTTCCGTACAAACAAAAAAGCAAGATCCTAAAACACAAATCAATCAAAATAATCAAAAGAAAAACACAGAAATTACTTTGCCACCGTTTGAGACAGATCCACTGTTAGAAAAGCCACTTTTATATCGCGAAGATATTTATCCTAGGGAATATATAGGGGAGCACCAAGCA
>RFJE01000115.1 GCA_003695005.1 Candidatus Hydrogenedentota bacterium
CCATATCATAAAAATATTATATACATGAATTTAAGTTTCGGCAATAGGATGAATATCTGAACCACAAATGTTAAGTATTTAAAGGAAATGCTATAATAGCAATTAGAGTCCACGATAGTAATATCAGTAATAGCGATAAAGTATTAATAGAAAACTAAATGTATATTCCTTAAAGCAAAACATATAGAATGCAGCACTGCTTGTTGTGTGTCTGAAGGCTACCTTCCTTTTTCGAGTGAATTTCACATCGCTATTTTGGCATGAAATTTGCTATTTACTGGTGAGCGAATATCGCAAAATGGAGGTAAATATGAATAGAATGAAAATACTCAAAAAAATGAGTTTAACAATGGCGATTTTAGCTACAATTTTAGCTGTCTCGCCAATCGTCATGAACCAGGTATATGCGCAGGAAGAAGCAGTTCAGCAAGCGCCACAAAAAACAGAGGTAAAAAAACCTTCTGCCACGGATGAGCTTGCTTATGCTGTGGATAACATGTTTTTGTTTTTCTGCGCAGTGTTAGTGCTTTTTATGCAAGCCGGATTTGCCATGGTGGAAGCCGGGCTCAATGCATCGAAAAACACAGTGAACATTTTGTTTAAAAACTTAATGGATCTGTGTATTGGTGTTGGTCTGTACTGGCTCATTGGCTATGGCATGATGTATCCGGGAGATGCTTTTAAAGGAGGCTGGTTTGGTTTTGCTGGCTTTGGAGTATCCGAGAAATTAGGTGATGTGGCCGGTGGTACCTTACACCCCCAATTTGACTTTTTATTCCAAGTTGCCTTTGCTGCAACGGCAGCTACCATTGTATCCGGTGCGGTTGCAGGAAGATTAAAATTTGCTGCTTACTTAATTTACAGTGCTGTTTTAACAGGGCTTATTTACCCAATTAGCGGCATGTGGAAATGGGGAGGCGGCTGGCTCGATGCTATGGGCTTTTATGACTTTGCTGGTTCCCTTGTTGTGCATGCCGTAGGTGGGTTTGCAGGCTTAGCGGGAGCATTAGTGTTAGGACCGCGTATAGGCAAGTTTAACCAAGATGGTACACCAAATCCTATGCCTGGTCATAACTTAGCGTTTACAGCGCTTGGGGTATTTATTTTATGGATTGGCTGGTATGGATTTAACCCCGGTTCTCAATTAGCTTTTTATGGTAGTGCCAATACCTCAGCTGTAGGTATTATTGCAGTCAATACAACCATTGCAGCTGCTATGGGAGCATTTGGTGCTATGCTCTTTAACTGGATTTTATATGGAAAGCCGGAACTTTCTATGGCACTCAACGGAGCATTGGCAGGTCTTGTTGGCATTACAGCAAATTGTGATAGTGTAACGAATGGCGAAGCCTTTATTATTGGAATCGTTGCCGGTATCATTGTTGTGCTTGGCGTTATTCTGCTAAACAAGCTTAAAATCGATGATCCGGTAGGTGCATTTCCTGTGCACGGGCTTGCTGGTATATGGGGCGGAATTGCCACAGGACTTTTTGGAGATCATCCTCTTGGAGCACAAATTGTTGGGTCATTAGTGATTCCGGCATGGGCATTTATCACCATGTATATTTTATTCTTCACTATGGATAAAATCTTTGGAATTCGTGTATCCGAAGAAGAGGAAATTAAAGGTCTAGATATTGGAGAGCACGGCGAAGAAGCTTATGCTGGTTTCCAAATCATAGAAACAAAATAAGGAGTGAACTATGAAATTAATAACAGCATTGATTCAACCACATAAGTTGCCCGATGTAAAAAAAGCCTTGTTTGATGCAAAAGTCTATAAAATGACTGTGACTTCTGCACTCGGCGCAGGTGCACAAAAAGGCTATACAGAAACATACCGTGGGGCACAGGAAGAGATTAACTTACTTAAGAAAATTAAGATTGAAATTGCCGTCAATGATGATTTTGTTCAGCCAACTGTGGATGCGATTATTAAAGGCGCAAAAACAGGAAATATTGGCGATGGTAAAATTTTTATCCAACCGCTAGAAGAATGCATCCGCATTCGCACAGGCGAAAAAGGTAAAGCGGCCATTGGATAATCTATAATTAAGCAGCGATTCTCGGCGAAATGCCGAGAATCGCTGCATCTAGATTCGAAAAAGGGAAAAAAGGCCTGCTCGTGCTCAAACAGCCCTCCCCCGCACCAAATTTTCAATTTGGTGCGGGGTCCGGAACTGCGCCTAGTAGGCCTTTTTTCCCTTCACCAAGAGTTGCTGGTTCTATTATCCTTGTATTCGAATTGCAATAGGAGAAGGAAATTGATCGCAATGATAGGCACACATTCCACATCCAACACAAAGGCTTTCCTCTAAAACAGGTTTTCGATTTACCATTTTAATGGCTCGAATATGAGACGGACAAAGGTGAGCACAGTAATCACATAAAATTCCTTGCGAGGTAGCACATAACTCTAAATCAATTTCTGCTTTAGCAATTGGCTGAATGCGGTGGAACAAAAGTGCATCTGTGGGACAGGCTTCCACACAAGGGAAATCTTTACACCACCTACATGGTTTTTGAGCTGGCGATAAAAATGGAGTTCCTTCTTCAAGGCCAAACTCTTCGTTTAAAAGGGAAATTGCCTTTTCGGGACATGCATGCACACACTCTTTTTGGCAGGTTGCGCAAAGGGTAATGAGTGTAGATGTTTCGGCAGCCCCCGGAGGACGTATCACTTTGATTTTTGTTTCTTCGGGTTCTTCTTGCAAAGAAGTATCTTTCTCTACTTCGCCTGAGAAACTACGCAACATCTCGCGAGCAAATACCTTAAAAAATTGTTTGCGAGAGTATTCCATATTACATGGCTGTTTTCATGGCCATTGGCTGTGCAATCAACCAAATACTAAAAGAAGAATAAAGTATCATGGTAAGGATGAGAGGGAGAAGCGCAATAAATCGCTGCTTTTTCCTAGCAAACATTCTTTCGGCAATCCTATCTGCTACCACCACACCAAAAATATGACCTACCACAATAAAAAAGACCTGTAGCCACCAAACCGTGGATAAAGATAGAATAGGTTCAAATTGACGATTCAGCGATGGGAATAAATTCCAACCAAAACCAAATGGATCATTGAGATAGGGTAATATGTTTTGGCCTTCCATAAAAAAATGCATGCTATTATGTGCAATGTGGTAAAAAAGAGCAACGGGGATTAAAGGGTATGCATAAGCTCGCAGTAAATCGGCAACACCATATTCTTGTACCTTTGCGATCCATTTAGAAAGCCATGCAGTCAACCCAAAAAGCAAAATAGGGGCTAGTATCATCAAAAACATTAGAACCGAAAAAACAGTAATTTTTCCAAGACTGAATTCCACTCGAATTTGGTGATTGATATGCGTCCAAAGAGGGGTCATGGTAAGACCGTGAAAACTGCTCATAGCTAATAGTACAATGGCCATTAAAGCTTCGTCATTTCGAAAAGTTTGCTTGTGAAGCAAATCCGTTGCAAATGGGCGGAACGAGATGGCAATGTTATTATGTGGACAAGTTCTTACACAAGAGGTACAAAGTGTGCAATACGTATTTTCATTGAATTTTGACGGGTTTAAATAAAGAGGACATCCTGGGTCATGCTCATTTCCGCGAACACAATCTTTTGTCTTACATTTAGCACATACATTTGCGTCCACCGATCGAAGCTCTAAAGGAGAAAAAAGAGCATAAATTCCGCTGACCCTTCCGACAAGGCAAGCATAGCGACAAAATCCTCTCTTTTCAAAAATTAACGCCGACGAAACTGCCATCACAACCATAGTAAGTCCCATTAGCGCCGTTAAATAGCCATTTCGTGTAATATCAAAACCAAGCTCTAGCCAAGTTAAACCAATAAACAAGATAAGAGCAGGGTATAAATTTCGAAAAGGCTTTGGCCACTTATAACCTAGATTTAATTTAGGCAAATTTCGCCTGATAGATAGATTACTTATGAGTCTAGAAACCCCTTCCCACGGACAAGCGGCACAAAAAGTTTTTCCAAAACCAAGGATAATAAACACTAAAAGTGCCCACCACCATGTCCAGGTTAAAATGGGGGCAATGTTTTTGCGCGGATTTCCCAAAAAACCAGCTGTAAGAATGAGCAAAAGAAGCAGCATGGGAATGAACTGAAAGAAAAAAGGCCATGATGGCGATTTTACCATTTTATGGAAAGCAGGGAACCGAAATAAATTCCATTTAGGATATGTCTCTATCCGATACCCTTTCCCCTTTTTCCATACTAAAATAATATGAGTTAAAACAATAATCGCTGCGAGGGAAGCATACGCTAAAGAATCAGGAATGCCTTTCATTACATGACCACTCATCCCATGCATCATTTTCTCCATAATGGATAAGCGTATCTTTAATTCATGCCGTCAAGAAAAGTTTGGTTGTAAGCGTCAAATCTTTCCCTATATTTAGCAGGGGGGACACCCCCCTGCCTCCGAATCCGCGGACGTTCGCGCAACAAAGAACTAAATTTTATTCTTCTGAAAAAGAATGCTTAAGCTACACGAGCAGAAAACAGTGTCCTCCGTCCCGTCGGCCGTGCGCTCACTGCGGGATTCTCCGGCACCCCCCGAGCGGGTGAGCTCGAAAATAGTACACTATAATACTCATTACTATTGCTCTTCACGCTTACAGGGAAAAATTCAGCGCTTACGTTTGGTTAGTAATAAAATATAGGTAGCCACTCCATTCTTGTGGAGAAGTGACTATTCTATAAGTTAAAACCAGCAAGCACGTATAAGTAGCTATGAAGGATACGGTGTTCTTTTTTTCCTGCTTTTCGTACTTTTCCGTCTTCTGTTTTTACGTACAATGTGGTCAGTAATGGCGACGGGAAAATACCGCTATCCCAATGTTTTGTATATTTTTCCCACTCTTCATGGGAATGAACCGCTGCTTCTCGGATAGTGGGAAAAAATGGGCCTTCTTCAAAAGTGGAATACAATTTTTTCATTTTTTCCTCCTTTTTGCTTGCTCTCTCTTGATTTGCTCTATATATTTATCTCTCTCGTTATAGAAAAAAATGCCAGTTGCTTCTATGTAATCAGCCATGTCATACTCAATCTCATCTAATAATTGCAATGCTAAAAAGTTAGCAATGGCACTTTTTTCGGCCTGGTTTATCAATTCCTCTGGGTCGCCGTCTTTATGCACACGTAAAAATTGTTTAATTTCTTTTACGTAAATATCGTAAATTTCTTGTACAGTTAATTTTTTCATATTTACCTCCTAAATTTTTAAATATGATTCGGAAAAGTGATTTTCCTTTGCTATATATATGTA
>RFJE01000116.1 GCA_003695005.1 Candidatus Hydrogenedentota bacterium
AAATAATTGAGTGCTTACTTCCTGCACAGAAAACTCAATTGCCACTGTAAGCCAATTTTATACATTTCCCTTGTGACTACCATTATTTATGATGGCTACTGCAATTTATGCTCATTTGCTGTTCAATTCATTGCAAAGCGGGATAAGGCCAATCAATTTTATTTTGTAGCATCGGCATCAGAAGAAGGGGAACGTTTGTTAAGGCTTTATGGCTATGACCCTCAAGAAATAACGACTATTGTCGTTATTGAAAATTCAGAAGCTTATGAAAGAAGCGAAGCTATTTTTCGTATTGTTAAGCATATCCCTCGATGGAAGTGGTTAAGCATTTTTCAGATATTTCCTCGCACTTTCCTAGATAAAATCTACGATTTTATAGCAAAAATTCGTTATAAAGTTTTTGGCAAAAGAGAAAGTTGTCTTTTACCACCAAATCGTTCTAAGATGGATCCAACAGAATTGCCTAAATTAAATCACAAAGAAAAGTAAAATGCAACCTCTAGCCGAAAGAATGCGCCCTCGAAAACTTGCCGATATCGTAGGGCAAACTCATTTGCTTGGAGAAGGGAAACCACTAAACCAAATGGTAAAGGCTGGATCCTTGCGCTCTATGCTTTTTTGTGGCCCCCCGGGCTGTGGTAAAACGACATTAGCGCAAGCCCTTGCAAGAGAAGTGGGTTATCCCTTTGTAAAAATGTCTGCTGTGGATATTGGAGTTAAACAAATTCGCGATTTAACCGAGAAAAAAGCCGGACTTTTTGCTAGTGGAGAGAATCCGAAACCATTGGTTTTATTTTTAGATGAAATTCACCGATTTAACAAAGCACAGCAAGATTCTTTGCTTGGCCCGATTGAAAATGGAACCTTAATTTTAATTGGTGCGACTACCGAGAATCCCGCATTTGCCATTCAGTCGGCTTTATTATCCCGAGTAAGTGTTTTTTATTTAAAGCCTCTATCGAATGACGATTTGTTACAGCTATTCGATAAGGCAATTCAGAAAGATCCTATCTTCCAAAACAAAGAAGTTGTTTTAGAAAATGCTGATCCTCTTTTACGATATGCTGCCGGAGATGCTCGGGCTTTTTTTAATTTGCTCGAAATTTTAGCCACAAACCAAAGGCGGATTATTATTAACGAAGATACAATTTCTAAAGTACAACCCGAGAAACTACTTCACTATGATAAAGCAGGAGATATGCACTACCATTTGATTTCTGCTTTTATAAAATCTTTGCGAGGAAGTGATCCCGATGCAGCCTTATACTATCTTGCCCGCATGCTTGTAGGTGGAGAAGATCCTGTTTTTATTGCACGTCGCATGGTGATTTTTGCAGCCGAGGATATTGGTAATGCCAATCCTATGGCTGTGGTATTCGCGAACAGTATTTTTGAGGCTGTTCGTAATATTGGGATGCCGGAAGCGCGGATTCTTTTATCACAATGTGTAACGTATTTAGCTCTTGCAGAAAAAAGTAATGCCTCTTATATAGCAATCAATCGAGCTATTGATTATGTAAAACAGCATAAAGAATATCCGGTTCCTCTTCATTTGCGAAATGCTTCCACTGATTTTTTAAAAAGCCAAGGTTATGGTCAGGGCTATAAGTACCCGCATGATTATCATGGCTTTGTGAATCAAAATTATTTTCCCGATGGTATGAATCCAACTTCATTTTATCAGCCTAAAAACATTGGGCAGGAAAGTAAGTTTTTAGCGAAGTTAAAATCATTATGGCCAAACCGCTTGCGCATTAAGAAATAACAGCGCTTCCCGAAAATTGCTGTAGAAATAATTTTCTTACAAAATTTTTTGGCTTTACCGACAATGAAAACATGAGTGTAAAAGAGAAAGATCAAGTAGAAAAACATTTTTTCCAGCAATTGGAAAAAAATCAGGATAATCGCTGGGACGTTTTACCTTGCAAAGGAATTTTTAAACTGACTTCAGCAAGAGAAAATATTACTTTTAGCTATTGTGATAGCGATTATTGGAACTGTCCAAATAAAAATTGCATTATGAATTTAGTATAAAAGAGCTAATGCTTTAAAGCAAAGATCTCAACCATCCCCGGCAATTTCCTATAATGATCATCTTTCTTTTGTAACTCTAATGCCATTTTTTCTAATAGATTTGCTAAAATTATTTTTGGCTTTTCCTGATATTCTATGCTCATTAAAATTTGTGTTCGAAATTCCAATAAGTTCATTTGCATCGCCTGGATAATTGCTGGTGAAATATACAAAATCATTTCATTCACGGAAAGTTTACCCGATACAACTTGTGGCAACTCCGCAGGGATTTCAATATCTTGTCCTGCTAAAATTTCTGGCATTCCTTCTTTCAAAGAAAACAAAACAGCAGATCCAATGGCCACAAACTCATATTCCCCGGTATCATCGTTCATTGTTCCATAAACTAATCCCGGATTTTCTTGCTTAAGACTTTGCAAAAACCGAAATAAAGCCTCTCGAATTTCTGCCGGGGTGCGTTTTTCTTCTAAAAAAGTTTCAAATCTCTCCCGCATGCGAATTTTATAGACAGCAGTAGAGACATTGCTTTTTTCCAAATGAAATATCATAAAATGAACGGTGTTTTCTGTTTTACGCGAGGCTGTAAAATCAAAAGCCTGCGGCCCGGGCTTTTTAGGATACAACAGAAACTCTAACTTGTTTAATTTTGCAAATGGCTTCTCGTATAACTGATTATGAATTTGGGATAAAGCATCTGTTTCTTGTGACGGCTCTAGTAACGCTGGACTATCACTTTCTTTACTTTGTGCAAAAGACTCTAACAAATTATACAAACGAGACATTTCTTTAGAATGCATGGAAATGTATTCCGGCCAATAATGACTGTCACGATATTCTTCTAGTAACGTCTCTAGCCGATGAATGTCTTTATCTACCCCCCGCGTTAAGGCAAAACCAACTAACGCAGCAGCAATGGAAAATAACAAAGATAAGAGCAGGAAAATTGCTAGCACTTTCGGCGGTGTGTCCGGAACATAAAAGTACCATGCAATGATAGACGTAAGAAATCCTGCTAAAAACACAACGGTAAATAAAATGGCGCTAAAACGTGCGCTTATTGGATAAAGTCGAACTGTCTGCATATCGCATTTGTTGAATTTGAAGTTTTATTGTACAGCAGAATTTCCCTTCTGGTTGAGAATTTGCTTTTTCTGTAGTAAATATAATTTTGAGTATTTGCTCCAAGTTGCTGCCATAGAAAAACCAGTCATAATTATGCCGGCTACTCCATCTAAAAAAGCAAATTCTAAAAATATTTTACGAAACCCTGTCCAAAAGGTTCTAGCTACCATGGTGCATAAACTAGACCGACGTCCTTTATCCCATAAGTCCTGTGCTCCCATCTCGGAAAACTTCATAATTGTTTTTAAATGATCATCTACGGAATCGAAAGAATAGTGTAAAATATCTCCTTGAAAGGGTACAATGTTTCCCTTACATTTCATTTCTTCATGCAAACGTTTCCCTTCCCACGCACAGCAACATTTTCTTACAAGCCGTATTTTTCTATCGGGATACCACCCGCCATGGCGTAAGAATTTATACAGGTAAAAGGTAAGCCGCGGAAAAGAAATCCCAACAATTTCGGGATTCTCTTGAATACTCGGAAATTTGTTTAACAGTTCTTCTCGTGCCTCCGGGCTTAACCTTTCGTCACAGTCTAAGTTTAATACCCATTCATTCTTACATAGAGATTGAGCATAGTTTTTTTGATCGGTATAACTATTAAAATCTCGGGTATAAATTTTTGTCGTATATTCTCGAACAATACTTACAGTTGAATCGGTACTATGGCTATCTACGAAAACAATTTCATCCACAATATCCGATACACTTTCTAAGCAATCTTTAATTTTTTTTTCTTCGTTGTAGCCAATAATGTAAACACTGATAGGAAGCCGGATCATATTCCAGCTGTAATAAACCCAAATGGATTAATTGGCTTATTTTCTAAGCGCACTTCGAAATGGACATGTGGCCCTGTGGCTCGTCCCGTTTGTCCAACTTCGCCTAATAGTTGTCCTTTACGAACTCGCATTCCTGCGCGTACATAAATTTTACTCATGTGGCCGTAGACAGTTTCAAAGCCAAAATCATGACGAATTAACACCCGCAAACCATATCCACCAGCCCAACCGGCAGAAACAACAATCCCATCGCCTGCGGAATATATCGGTGTACCAATGGCATTTGCAATATCAATACCAGTATGGAAGTCGGTACTATAGCCAAACGGCGAAACCCTCAGCCCAAACATGGATGTGATATGCCCTCCTTTTAAAGGCCATTTATATGGTAATGTTCGCTGAACCCGAATTCGGTCAGATAAATAAACATAGAGTTTATCTAAATCATGAATTTCATTTTGCAAGCGTAGCCTATAAATACGAAAGCTTTTTACATCGTCGTTGTAGCGGAAATTCTCATCAATTTGGCTTTTTTTAAATTCCGCTAATAATTGTTTTTGTAGCGCCGTTATGGAGAGCCCCTCAGACTCTGTTTCTTGTTTAATAAGGGATTCCATTTCTTGTAAATATTGCTTTGCTTCTTTCTCTAGCTCTTTTTCTGCTTCTTGTTCTAAATAGGGAAGATTGTCATTTTCACTTATTGGTAAATAGGTGATCTGATATAAGTCCGTTAAAGTTTCCTCGAAATTAGCATGACGGTCGAGTATTTTTTCTAAGCGGCGCATATAAAGCTCCCGCTCTTGGTAAACTTCTTGATTGGCCGCTTTCAGTTGCGCAACTTCGGGCTCTAAATCTTGTTGAAAATTCCATGCTAAAGAAGAGGCTATAATAATGGCCAATAAAATAAGCAACGTAAAAGCAATGGAAAATTTGCTTAATTGCAAACTAAAAATATGCGCCTCGCCATGAGGGACAAACATAATGGTTAAGCGCTCATGTCCTTTTTGCTTAATAGCCTCGTAAATGTCCGTTATTTTAGCATGCCACAACTGCCATATATTCTGTTTATTTTTATTGTTCGTATTTTCCTTGTTTTCCATGCTTCTATTATTATCGACCAATAAAATGACTGTCCTAATGAAAACAACCTGATGTCAAGGGATTTTAACACGCAGACTCTTTTTTTATTGTCGCGCTCTTTCTAAAAACGGATTTGACAACATGCCATTTCTTAGAAACATAAGGATTCTATTACTTTTCTTTCCTACACTTTTATTCGGGGTCGGAGCTTCCGTCATGTATGAAAATGAATCATCGGATCAGGCCAGAAAGGAAGTAGAGAAAACATTAAATAAAATAGGTGCGGGATATTCTAAATACGAAGGCAAAGAAGGTTTCGACTATTATTATACAGATACTTTTTTCTCACCATTTGCTTTTGA
>RFJE01000117.1 GCA_003695005.1 Candidatus Hydrogenedentota bacterium
AACATATACTTAAGTATTTTTCTGGTTTGTTTACCAAAATAAAGCTAACAAGGAAACAAGCAATATGACACTCAGCCAAAAAATATTTGCTGTGCTTACAGTGCTCTTTTTATTTTGGGGTGTTTTTTATGTATTTTGGCCAGAAAATACAAAAAAGTTTAGTAAACAAGTTAGTCACTTCATAAAAACAAAAGAAAAATCTCGCAAAAAACCAGTGAAAACATCAAAGGCAAATAAGAAAAAAACAAAAATTGGGATAAACCAAGCAAGAAAAAAAGAAAATTTGGAAAATACTTTTCAGCAATATAACCAGGTAAAAAAACAAGTTCAACAATGGGAAGAAAATTTTTGGAAAAGTGCTAAAAATCTATTATTTGCCATTAGCCAAGAAGAACTTTTACGCCGCCGCTTGATTGCTAAAAAAAGTCTCTTGTTCTGGAAAAAAAATCAGAGAAAAAATCCATAAGCCGATAATATAATGGAACTATGCGAAAAGTATATATTTTTTTATTCACCATTTTTTCGATTACAAACCTATCCGCGTATGAATATAAAATTGTTGGCGAAGTTTTAAGTACCAATCCAATTACAAAAGAAGTAAAAGTGTTTTTCTTTCAACCAAAGAAAATACAAGCCTATCAAAAATTTATTCTTTTAAATGGAAAACAAGAAGCAGGCTACTTTTTTATGCGAAAACAAATTAAGAAAAATATATTTATCGGCAAAACAAGTATCCCTGTATTCCGTGGACAAAAATTAGCCCTAGCAAGAAAAGAAAAAGAAACTGGACATTTACCCGATAGAATTTTTCGCCAAAAAGAAAAGCCTCTGCTTATTTATGGCGGACTCGATAAAGCCCCTATGGTATACATACCCGCAGGTCCTTTTGTCTATGGCACAGATGATATCCAGTCTACAGCATATACTGCGAAACCGGAAAAAAATCGAACGCAGCTTGTCCGGCTATTAGGTCAAAAGCGAATTCACTATTACATTTTACATGCTTTTTACATAGACCGCTATGAAGTAACATTAGGACAGTGGCAAAAGTTCCTACAAGATCATGGTAAACTACCACAAAAGATCCAAAATCCAAATTTACCGGTAACCCATGTATCATATTACGAAGCTGAGCGCTATTGCAAGTATGTCGGCAAACGTTTACCAACGGAACTTGAATGGGAAAAAGCAGCTCGCGGTACAGGACTAGAAAGAATGTGGACGCGTAACGAAGAAATCCGCTATCGGGATGTTAGTATTGTGTATCCTACAGGAAACGAGTTTTTCCCCGACTTATGTGTAACCCTAGATTCAAACTATGATGGTCCACAACCGATTACCGACCTAAAAGATAAAAGCCCGTATGGCTTGTTTGGAATGTGCGGGAATGCAGCAGAATGGACTTCTTCCTGGTTTTTACCATATCGCGGAAACACAAAAGCAAATCCACTTTTTGGTGCTCGGTATAAAGTCATTCGGGGGGGGAAGTTATGAGCTCCCGCATTCCTTTGCAAAAGCTTTTGTGCGCATTCCTGGTGGTAATCCAACTTTATCGGATGATAAAAAAGCAGGCTTTCGCTGCGCCATGGATGCCGAAAAAAAATGACCATTACCAACTTAAAGGAAGAATCTTACTTTTCTATCTTAAACGAGCTGCCTGATTTTTGGTCGAGCTCCGCGGATACAATGCGACCGTATCATCATATCATGTTTGCGAAGTATTTTCCCGAAGTGTCTTTTGTAGCCATCGAACATCAAAAAATTATAGGGTACTTATATGCAATCCTTTCTGCCAACCAACAAAAAACATTTATTCACTTAATCGCTGTTCGCAAAGGCTACTACCGAAAAAAAATCGCCACCGTTCTGCTCAATAAACTAGAATCAACCCTATCACACTTATTCCCAAAATGCCGCCAAATCGAAGCATACTGTATAAAAGAAAACCGCTTAGGAATTGCCTTTTTTTCCAATCGCGGCTTCTTGCAGCAAGGCATACTCCAAACACAAGAGAAAGAAGCTATTTTGTTTAGGAAGCCTGTTAAAAATTGCTGTACAAAGTGAGCGTATCCCGAGAAGAAAATAATTTGATTTTTCAAAATGAAGACATGGTATTTTAAATATGGTCTGCTATTGTGTATTTCGGCCTCGAGTTTCGGGGTAGAACCATGGCCATCGGAAGCCCCGAAAAAACAACCAGGTTTGCAATTCTTCTTTGAAAAAGGGGATATTTTAGAAGTTCGGAAATATGCTTATCAAAAAATACGGGTCAATCGAACAAAATTCAACAGGCAGGCTTTTAATTATATTCGGTTGCAGGTGACAAATGTACAACAGGATAAATTTACCCTTGCGGGTCGCTTCCAAAGCAGGTTTCGTTATGAAATTGATGAGGCAGTACCCTACCTCGAAGAAGAAAATGAATTTGCCCGTTTTACTTTACTTGCGAATGGAAAGTATGAGGTACCGCAGGGACAATTTATGCCGAATTTGCGATCCATTCCTACTTTTCCAAAAACAATGGAATATAAAAAAGGGTTTACATGGACAGCCCCTGCCCAGGAAATAATGAAATTCCAAAAGTTACTCGTTATTCCATTAGAAGTGCAATATGAATACCGTGGATCGTCGGTATTATCTACCCCCGAGGGAGTAAAAAAGCTGCATAAAATTTTAATTAACTATGAAATTTCTAAAGAATTTCGCGAGGCTGATAACCAAACTCCTTCGAAAGTATTTGGTTTTGTAACTGGCATTTTATTTTTTGATGATGCTGCTAAAATTCCTTACTACGAACAAAGTGAATACAATTTAGTCATTTTATTTCCCAATGGCGACTCGCGGGAATTCAATGTAAAAAGTAAAACTTACTATAAGAAAATTCCACATACGAAAAAAACAATCGAGGCAAAAGAACTTGCAAAAGAGTTTAGAAAAAAATTAATCCCCGAAAAAGGGGATGTGAATCCTAAAATTCGCATTAGGGTACGCAAAGACGAAGTAAAAATTAATTTGCCTAATGTTTTTTTTGAGACTGATTCAGCGGAACTAACGGACGAAAGCAAAGAAGCTCTTGATAGCATTATTAAAATTATTAAAGAAAAAGCTCCGAATGCGCAAATTGTAATTCGAGGTTTTACTGACAATCGCGGAAGCGAAGAGTATAATTTAAAATTGTCTGAAAAGCGTGCAAAAGCTGTTGCGGATTATTTAGTAGAAGAGGGTGAATTAAAACCCGAAAATATTAGCTACCTTGGACTTGGCGAAAAACGCCCCATAGCATCGAACCGAACTGCGGAAGGACGTGCAAAGAATAGAAGAGTGGAAGTTTTAATTTATCCTTAAAATTACTTCATTTTATACTTTTTACGGAATTTATCAACTCGGCCAGCAGTATCTACAAGCTTTTGTTTTCCTGTATAAAAAGGATGACATGCACTGCAAATTTCCACATGAATATTTTCTACAGTATCCCGTGTTTCGTACGTTGCCCCGCAGACGCAAGTAATTACAGTCTCTACATACTTTGGATGAATCCCTTCTTTCATAGAAGGTATGAATTCGGATAACAGACTAGCGGTCAAGCATTGAAACCAATTACAACTTGCGCTGAAGCGCTGAATCTTTCCCTATTGCGCTCGCAACCAAAAACTTCTTGCACACCGCACAAAAAAACAGAGTTTGGCCTTGCTGCTTATGGAAAATGTAGTCGATCATGAAGTGGAACAAAAAATGTCGATTTTAAAGGAAGATTTTTACAATCCCCCGATTGAAAAAGTCTATGTTCCGCCACTGAATCCTTCGTATAAACGATTTTTATCGAAAGTATGGACTGCATTTGTGAATAAAATGGTCTTTTTGACGTTTGAGGATGATGAGTATTTATTTGAATATTCTATGTTTGAAGCCATTGATGGGGATGCCTTAAAGGTAAAAGCCACAGCTGCGGGCTATGCTTTAAAAGATTATGAAGATTCGGAAGAGAATCATCAGGATGAAATTTTTAATGGTCCTTTTGCTCGCATTCCTATTAAAGATGAAAGAAATTTAACAGCGCGCTTTATTCAAAAGGCGATTTTAGATGTTCAGCAAGGTTTAAAGCCAGAGGTACAAATTTTTTCTGTCGCAGGTGCGCAAGGGCTTCATCCCGATATCCAGCGCATATTAAAACCCGACATGAATTTTTTAGCAGGAATCCCGCTGTTTGTTCGAGGCGAGCCAATTGGTATGCTTTGGGGGATTCGAAAGCACCGTTTTTCTCAGTTACAAAAAAAGTATTTAGCGTGGCAATTAGTTGCTCTTTACGATGGAATTGTGAATATTTTAGAGCAAGAAATTGATCGAGGCAAAGATGCATATTATACTCGTCGCTTAATTGAAAAGTTAGATACCACCTCGCAGGTATTTAAAATTTATTATACGGAGCGGGAAAAGCAAAAGTTACCAATTAAGTCCATTATTGCTCATGCTTATCGTTTTGACAAAACATTTCGGCAAGATACAAGTTTTATTATTCCTACTTCAAATGGTTTTTCTATTAGTTTAAAGTTATATCTTCCCGAAGAAATCAATAATAGCAATAAAGTGCTTTTAATGATTCCCGGATTTTTTTGCAATCGTTCTTTAATGGATCGTTTAGCAAGACAAATGTCTTTAGGGTATGATTATCCAGTATTAGCGCTAGATGTAAGAGGACGGTCTAAATATACTCTTCCCGAGAAAGGGGGGATTGGTAGTGGTTGGACTGTGGATGATTATATTTGGGAAGATTTTCCAACGGCATTAAAATGGATTCAGAAAAACATGCCCGGGAAAAAAGTTGTCATTTATGGCCACAGCATGGGGGGGATGATTCCACGCTTTTATGCTGCTGCTTATCGCAAAATGCGTATTGCGGAAAAACAAGCATTATTGCAAAAGACAATCTTGCAGCGACAAAATGGCGAAGAAAAAGGAATTTTATCTCTAGCTAAAAAAGTATTTAAATTTGGGTCTTATACAGAAAATGAGCGAGAAGAGATGGTTAAACAGCTGCAAGAGCTTTTAACGGGATCAACTCGCATTCCGGTAAGTACAGATAATTTACCGGATCCCGAAGAAATTATTGCAGGTATTGTTTCGATTACCTCTCCAAGCTATGTTGATTTAGATGCTCGCATTCCCGGTTTTGAAACCTTAAAGAATGTAGGACGCGCAATTGGAAACTCTTTTATTTCGGATTTATTATTTCAAATTTTATCATTAGGGTTGTTTTCTCCGGTTGCTACTGTGGACTTACACAAGTTTTTTACCATGTTAGGAAATTTATCAAACTCGTTGCGTATGCTACATTGGAACATTGGTCAAAACTTACCTACGATTAAAGACTTTATTGGTTATGAGCAAATTACACCACCGGAATGGTATTTTTTTATGGAAAATGTCTTTTGCGAAGAATCCATTAAAGTCATTATTCAGTTTGTAAGATCCCAGTTTAATAATAACTCATTTAGCTCGTATGATGGAAGTTTAAATTATACCGAAGAGTTGCAGAATTTAACCTTACCTGTCTTTTCGGTCATTGGCACAAAAGATACTCTTGCCCCGCCGCAAACAGCACAATATGGTTTTGATATGATGCGGTCTAAAAACAAAAAGCTTGTTGAGTATCCCCAAGGGCATATGGGGGTAGTGGTACATCCGGAAACGGTTCGAAAACTGGCAGCGGATTCTCATGAGTGGATCCAAACATTGGATTAGTTTTTAGCAGCTCAATAACGATTTATAATTTGAAAGGGGTCGGCAAACTGAAGTACATGTTTTTCAAACTCCCTTTCCGTTGTCGAAATTTGAAGTGGTTTTAAATTTGCTTTAATTTTACCAATCCCATGCTCTCCGGATATAACTCCTCCTAATTTTAAGGCTAGTTTGCCTAGTTCATCAATTAATAGGAAAGAATCCTGAATTTTTTCTTTTTCTTGGAATAATAGGTTTGTATGCAAATTACCCTGACCAGCATGTCCCCAAATGACAATGGAAAAGTGATGCTTTGTAGCAAGTTCCCTTGCTCTTTTGCAAAATTCATTCATTTGCACAAGGGGGACACAAATATCTTCTCCAATTTTATAGGCATACTTTTGCTTTAAAGTTTCCGTAATGCTTTTTCTTGCTTTGTATAAGTTAGAAGCAGAGCGAGAATCTCTAGCGACCGTAATGGTGCACTTTTGATCCCAATCAGCGCTTAATTTTTCCCAGAACATTGAATTTTCCGGATGAACTTCAAAAATACAAAAAAGTAGTGCCGAACTTTTCCCAAGTTCCTTTGGCCACTTTTCCTTGGAAATTGCAAAGGCTTCGCTATCTAAAAACTCAATCGCAATAATTTCAGGATATTGTCTGATGTTTAAAACCGCCTGCAAAGCTTCCTGCTCCGAAGAAAAACCCATAACCACCGTAACTTCTTCATAAGGACCGAGTGGTGGTAAAAGTTTTAATTCACATTCTGTTATGATTCCTAACTTCCCTTCACTACCAATCCAGATCGGAAGTGAGTGAATCCCTAAAGAATATTTTTCTGTAGTATAACCAATTTCATCCTCTTGGCCATTGGCCCATACTACTCGTAGTTTTTTTACATACTGTCCCGTTGGGCCATACCGGAACGATCGTGGTCCAGAAGCATTTGTAGCGATGTTGCCACCAATGCAGGAAACATCTGCAGAAGATGGATCCACAACATAGCGCAAATTTTTTGATTTAGCATCATTTATAATATCGCTAGTTAAGCGTCCTGCTTGGGCTCGAATGCGATAATTTACCTCATCCACAAAAATCAGTTTGTTCATTTTTTCCATAGAGATCACAATTCCACCTTGTGGAACCGCAGATCCTGCTAATCCGGAACCTAATCCTCGTACGGTAAGTTTATACTCATTGGGACAAATACCGCCATTTTGTTTAGCCAGACTGGTTGCTAAATTTACAATCGCTTTTACTTCTTCGTGCGACTGCGGAAATAAAACAAGAGATGCCTGCCCTGTTAATAAGGTTTCATCGTGCAGGTAATTGTTAAAAGAAGATTTCTCCGGCCATAGAGAAGAGGATACAAGAGAGGCAAATTCCTTTAGTCCTTTATTCATGTTTTTTAGGGCGTACTTCGGCTACAAAGCGACCTGTTTCTGGATCAAAGTAATATACTTTTTCATATTCGTCTGAATGAAACTCCGGTGTGTTCTTTTCGGCAAAAGGATCCGGTTGGAAAATACTATCAATAGGATGCTCTTTTAAAACAGAATTAAAAAAGCTTAATTTTAATATAAAGCGCGAAAATAATACTCCGCCAATTAACCCACCTAGATGCCCTAAATGAGAAATTTCCTCTGCTGCCCCTAATACTTGAAACAGCACAGATCCCACTGCAAATAAAATGGCTGCTGTTCTTGCTTTCATGGGAATAAAAAAGACAAATAAATATGAGTTCGGATAAAATACAGCTAAAGCACCAAGTATCCCCATAATTGCGCCACTTGCTCCTACGGTTGGTGTGGTTGTCCCACTTTGGAATAAAATAACAAATAAAGCTCCTGTTAAGCCGGAAATAAAATATAACTGTAAATATCGTTTGGATCCAATGGTGTGCTCAATTGGGGGGCCAATGCTATAAAGAGCAATCATATTTACGCCAATGTGTAAAAGCCCTGCATGCATAAACATAGCAGTGATTGGTTGCCAAAAATAACCACTGAAAAATTTAGAAGGCAAAAGTCCCCATAGTTCAAAAACTTTTTTAAAATATAAACCCGTCATCGCGTCTTCGGGATAAAGCATTGGCCCAAACCAAAAAATTAAAATATAAATTACAATGTTGGCAATAATAATCGATCGATTTACATTGGAATTCATCGCAAAGGCTTTCCTTCCACATCTTTTATACTGCCGGTATAAATTAAGATGCTATCTAGAATATTCCATAACAAAAGTCCACCAACAGTAAAAAACTTTAACAGTGCTAATACTTTATAGCCTAAATAATAACGATCCAATCCCCAAAGTCCACCCCATAAGTTTAAAAGTAGTGCCGTATTAAAGCTTCGGGGATTATCGGCAGACCAGGTAAGGTCTCTACCTTCCACTTTCTTGCCACCATTCATTGGCATTTTATAAATTAAAAATTGAACTAAATCAAATATTAAAAATCCATATAAAACTAAGAAAAATAAAATTCCAATAAGGAATAAAATCATCTTTACTTTAACAGCAAGCAAACCAATTCCAAAGAAAAGTAAGCTTAAATAAAAAAGAGAAAACTCAATAATTCCTCGAACTGTATTTCGTAAGTAAAAATGATGAAGCCCACTGACTCCCGTTGTAAAAAAAAGCCATAAAAAAATAGCTCGGTTGCGCACTTCGCTTCCGCGAATTACATGATGATTTTTATCCATTGGATAACCATAAAATAAACGAAATAAATCCCAATAATACCAGACTAAATTGCCTAAAAAAGTAAGTACCAG
>RFJE01000011.1 GCA_003695005.1 Candidatus Hydrogenedentota bacterium
AAGTAAAAGGGGTATTATTATACGTAGAACCATTTTCCACAGAAATACCTCCATCCGTAGCTGCATAAATAACCCCGCCTGTTACACGAACTTTATATACTAAAGCAGCCCCTAGACCTTCTCCTGTACCAAAATTTGAAAATGTACCAAAGGATCCGGCATTGTATTGCGAAACTGAAAGAGCAGCATCAGTTCCTGCAATTAAGCGTTGGTTTGTAGAATCATACGCAAGACTTAAAATACGGTTACTTAATAAGCCATTTGTTGTATTCATATTTGAAAAACTTGTCCCATTATCCGTGCTTATACTTAACCCCCCATCTGTACCTACGGCAATATAATTTGTGGCACCAATACTGAACAAGATAACTTCATAAACTTTATTGGCACCTAAACCGTTGGCTAGTGTTTTTACCGTACATCCGGTAACCGAGGTTGTACAAATATTTAGCCCAGCATCTGTTGCAATGTATAAATTCCCGCCCGATGCAACAGCATAATTGATACTGTTATCCACTAAACCATTGCTAGTTGTATAATTAGTGAATGTAGCAGCGCTATCTGTTGATATGGAAAGTCCCGCTGCCGTCGCGGCATAAATAGTATCACTGGCTCCGGGAACAATTGTTAAAGAACGAACATCGTTGGAACCTAATCCATCTGTAGTTGTTTTTTGTGTAAACGTTGTGCCTCCATCAGTCGAAACAAGTACGCCCTGGTCTGTAGCTAAATAAATGTTACTGCCATTGACTACCACATCACGAATATCATTTGTTGGCAATACATTATTATTGGTACTAATATAATTAAAAGGGTACTGTAAATTACTGCTATAAATAAGACCCCCTTCTGTTGCCAAATAAACCGTTGAACCAACAAAAAATACGGACTTTACTTTTGAAGTTTTATTATATTGATCTGTTTCCACATCAAAAAAGGAATCTGCCGTACATCCTGTTTGTGTTCCACTATCCCATGGGATCCAACTTCCCCCGCTTACCTGAGTACAAGCTTGTGTATTTCGATCTTCGACCCCATTAAACTTGGGATACACAACCCACTCATCCATTCGAAATGTCATATCGACACGGGGATTGTTTTCTAATCCAGACATGCTTAAACCAACACCTGGTGTTAATGTATCTTTATCCGGCGTAACCATTAAAGTAATCTGATTTGCGGTTAAAGAATCACGATTTGCACGCTTGCCTAGAGAAAAATCCCAACCTTGCCGAGCTGTAGCATTTACTTGAGCTGGCATTTGCATAACAAACGAGTCTTTCATAACTTTCGAATAAGGGGCTTGTGTCATAATACCATTGTAAGAATAATTGGCTGCTTGCAAAAAACTTACGGGGATTGTATCCCCTGTAACATAACAAGAAGTTGTTCCATTTGTACAATCGTGATCGGCATCTAAGCAAATTCCCATAAAATCATCAATGCAATCTGGCGTTTCATCTGGCTTGCCGTCACTATCTGCATCTACAAACTTTTTGTTAACAGCATCCCATGTATATTTGTCATTGGCTTCGTATGTAATGGTCTCTAAAGAATCGTCGTCAATACCATCCATATTTTTATCGGACTGTGCTAATCGGATTAAGGTTCCCATATCCGAAAGAGCATCACTTAAATAAATAGGTAATACGCCATCATACCGAATTTTAGGGTGAATCCGTAAAACATCATCGAGCATAACGTCTTTAATAATAGACTGCGGTAAAAAAGGATCAAAAAAGCCAACGTTCATAATCTGTGCTAAAATTTCTTGCTTACCACCACCTAAATTAAAGAGATCTGCCATTGCTAAAAGATCCGCCATGTTGGTGCCATCTAAATTCGCCGTAGAGGGCGACATGGTTAAAAGCTTTTGCATGTTTTGCTCTGCCGTACCCGAAAAAATTCCCGTCTTTACAGCCGTTAAAGCATTATCAATGAGCGGATCTAATGTCATTTCCATAAGTTGCATTCCATCTTCTCGGGAATATTCTTTCGGTAAGCCTTGCATTGCAGATCGAGTAAGAGTGGCTGTTAAAGCTGTGGCATTCGGAACATAAGAAATTGTTACCTTTCCTGCGCAGCCGACACAAATTACTTTGGCTTTCGAGATGGACGGCACTTTTTCCTTAAACGGATTACCGTCGCGGCAAGAAGCTAACAATCCGCTTAGTACAAAAATCATCACAATGAGTTTTATTCTTATTTTCATCATGATTTCTCCTTTGTACTAGCAAAGCGATATGCAATGCCAAACTTTAAATTCCAGTAACCCGCAAACTGCTTAAATAATGTATCGTCCGAAGACAACTGTACAGGTTCTACATAATTTAAGTTCCAGGTATAGCGTATGTCGGTAATAAAATACACATTCCGCCAGCTACTTCGAACATTCATATAATTTAACACCATGCCAATGTTTGTATGAAATCCACCACCTACTTCTAGCAAAAAGTCATTTCCAGGCTGCGCAATTTCCGACACATCCTGAAAGGTAGCACTATCGTTGCGAATGCTAGAATTAATTTGGAAACCTGGCCCCGCTCCAAACCAAGGGTTTAATGCATATAAAATGCGTGTCATAATCCGGCCGAACTTTCCTGCCCCTTTAACCGCAATAGGGGTATTATACTTTAGCATAGCTGCAAAATAAAAAGCTCCATGAGAAGCAGGAACAATCTCTCCTGAATTAATTTGTTGGTACTCCGTGCCATATAAATAAGATGCGGTTAACTTGACGCCAGCACTATGAGGGTCAAAACCAAACTCTACAAAAGCACCACCTCCATATAAATTTCCTGCAGGTATGTTGTCTGCAGCCGGTGTATGTAATAACAACATACCTTCTGAACCAACCACGGTAGCAGCAGAAAGCGAAAATGTAAACAGACAAAAGGCTCCCCAAAAACCAACTAGTTTTTTTATTTGTTTTTGCAGTATTTCCATACTTTTTCCTATATAATATATTCGGTTCCAGGGGAAAACAGGCCAATTTATTTTGTGTTTTCTCTATTTTGTATCTCAGCTTTTCGCTGTATCACTGGAATTTTCTAGAATTTCATCCATTAATTGATTTAAAAGTGGCAAAAATACCATACCCCCTGGCATTAAAAAAATGGCCATAAATGGCAAAATAGTGCCTAAATCTTTTAAATAAGCGCGCAATCTATGCACTTCTTCAGGGTCAAGCTTAATGCCCCTTGCTCTTCGAGAAAGAATTTCCGTAAAATCTCGATGACGCTTCATCCAATCTAATAGGGTATCACGGTTTTCCAACAACGCTTCTTTAAGCCATGGAATTCCTTCTTTTTTTCGGTAGTCTTCGTCGGTTAAAAATTTTCCTGCATTAAAAACAACACTAACGGCTTTATCACCAACCCGAATAACTTCTTGGCTTAAACTTACAGCACTTTCTTTCGCAATAGTAACCGCTCCCGTTGCCTTATCTAAAACATATTGTCTGCTTTGTTCACTTCCTTCCCATAGAAATCGTATACCTTCAAAGACAGCATCGAGTGCATTTTCCAAAACTTCTTGTAACATGGATCGAAACGTAAAATGACTCATGATTCTTCTTTAAATAATGTCATTGTCTATTAAGTCTTGTTCCGTTAAACCTGTTAAAGACAGAATTTCTTTTACTGTATAACCTCGCTGCACCATTCGTCTTGCTGTATCTAGTTTTGCTTTGTATTCTCC
>RFJE01000118.1 GCA_003695005.1 Candidatus Hydrogenedentota bacterium
ATCAGAGTTGCAGAAAAAAACACAAACTAAGGAGGTTACCCCATGCAAAAACAACGTTTAAGTGTGGCACAGAAAATCAAGCAAAAGTTAAAAGGAGTGAACGATGAAGAGGTTAGGAAAAAAGCGTATGTTTTACTCTTAGTTTTAGAATCTAAACGAAATATAAAACAAGCATGTGCACATTATGGACTACCAAGGCGTAACTTTTATCGATGGATAAAGCTTTTGCAAGAAGGAAATTTCGATTTATCTGTACTAAAAGCGAAATCTCGAAGACCACATCGTTCTCCTGTCTTTGCAAAAGAATTTACAAGCTGAATGGATTTTGTACCTGCGTGTATGGCCAAAGAGTCAGACCACAAAGAGGCCAAGCCGAAAGCTTCTCAACAGGGAAAAGAAAAACCCAACGAAAAAGAAGCTTTTAAGGAAATTCTATCACTCGATAAAGAACTATTGCCGGCTAAAAAAGAAAGTGGAAAGTTAGCAAAAAAAGAAAAATCATTTTCGTATGAAAAAAATGCTCCATATACGGAATCGAATATACAATGGTATTTAGAAGAAATCAATAAAATTCCGTTACTTTCTCGAGAAGAAGAAGACGAATTAGCAAGACGGGCAGCAAAAGGGGATAAAGAAGCCAAAAATAAATTAATTGTATCGAATTTGCGGTTTGTAGTTCAAATTGCTAAAAAGTACCAGCAGTTTGGTATTCCTTTGCTTGACTTAATCAACGAAGGAAATATGGGACTGATTAAAGCAGCCGAGAGGTTTAATCCTGATAAAGGCTATCACTTTATTAGCTATGCCGTTTGGTGGATTCGCCAAGCGATTATTTTAGCTATTAACCAAAAAGGATCGATGATACGTATTCCAGTAAACCGAACCATTGACTTAAACAAGATTGAAAAAGTTCAAAAAGAATTGCAACATAAGTTAGGCAGAGAGCCGACGTTACCAGAAATTGCCGAAAATCTAGATATTTCCGAAAAAGAGATTAAATGGTTGCAGCAGTTACCGATGGATACTGTTTCTTTAGATGCCCCCCTTGGAAAAGATGGCAACAACACACACATGCAGATTGTAGAAGATATTAAAAGTCCCTCACCAGAAAATGAATATTTTAAAGAAGAGCTAAAACAAGCTTTAGAAGAAATTTTAAACGAGCTTACTGAAAATGAGCGCAAAATTATTGAGTTACGCTATGGCTTAAATGGCCAAAAACCCCTTTCTTTAACAGCTGCAGGGGAAATGTTTGGATTATCTAAAGAACGAGTCCGTCAAATTGAAAAAAAGACTTTGCTTAAGTTACAGCGATATGGTGAAAAAAAGAAACTAAAAGAATTCCTATCAGAATAGTGCTTTATAGAAAAAATCATTGGGCTGCTTATTTTTTATTCCTTTGCTTTCTTCTTTCAGCATTCGGCGCTGCTTTTTATTTTTACACGATTGAACAAAAAAAGAAAGAAGTGCTCTCGGAACGAATTTTACAGGCAGAAACTTTTAAACTGCTAGGAAAGGAAGAATCTATATGGAAAGCCTTTTTACAGTGTCGTTTGTCTGTAAAAGCAAATACCACTTGTATTCCGCTTGGCCTTTTTTGGGGAAAGAAAAAAATTCCTGCAAATTACTCTTATGTAAAAAAAGAAGCAAAACCTGCTTGTTTTGTATGCCATAGCCAGCAAAAAGGAAAAAAAGTCATTTGGGCATATCCTAAAAAACAAGTAGAGTTTTCCTTTGCCGAAAAATTTACTTTGTTTTTCCTTTTCCTTTTTTCTTTTCTTGCCCTTGTAGGTTCTTTTGTCCTTTATCGTAAAGGCCTACAAAGAAAAAAAGAGTTAATACATATTTTAGTGTTTGTAACAGGGGAAGCATCATCCTTTTGGAAATACTTTGGAAAACGAAGGAAACTAAAGAAATACTTAAACCAAGTTTCTAATCATTACTTGTATTTGATTTGCCCTGAAAAAAAAGCCATGAAAATCGTGGAAACTTTATTGACGCAACGTCCTGATTTTGACAAAGCACAATCCGCAATGCGGAATATGATACTATTAAAAGAAGAAACTCTTTCTACCCTTTGGCCCGATTTAGGGAGTATTTCGGCACGCATGCCCAAAGAATCTGTTCTCTTACAAGAAGAAATTTATCTTCCTGTCCCTGCCGGCTGGATTAAAAAACCTGCAGTGTGGAAAAAATCCAATCATAAATATGCTTTTCAGTTATGGAAAACATTTTCCGAGAGGTAAACATGGCAAAGAATAAAAAATCAGCATCTACGAAAAATGCAAAAAAGACTTTAGTGATTGTTGAGTCCCCTACAAAAACAAAAAGTCTTTCTAAATTTTTAGGAACAAAATATAAAATAGAATCTTCCAAAGGACACTTAATTGACCTTCCTCGTTCTACCATGGGAATTGATATTGAAAATAACTTTGAGCCAAAATATATAACCATTCGCGGAAAAGGCCCTACACTTGCTACTTTGCGAAAAGCTGCTTCACAAGCTAAGGAAGTTTTATTAGCTACCGACCCTGATCGGGAAGGTGAGGCCATTAGTTGGCATTTAGCAAAAGCTCTTTCAAAAAATAATCCAAATATAAAACGAGTGGAATTTAATGAAATTACAAAAGACGCAGTAGTAAAAGCCATAGAAAATCCACGAGAAATTGATATGTCTCGTGTAAATTCACAGCAAGCACGAAGGCTTTTAGATAGGCTAGTAGGTTATTCCATTTCCCCTGTTTTGCAAGACAAGTTTGGTTCGAGAAGGTTTAGTGCAGGAAGGGTGCAATCCGCTGCTTTACGAATTTTATGTGAGCGTGAAGAAGAAATTGAAAATTTTGTACCACAGGAATATTGGGAGTTTGAAGCAACCTTTGAGCATGTGGAGAAAAAGACTTCCGCAAAAGATAAAAGTGTTCCATTTGCTCTTGTGCAGGTGGACGAAAAAAAGCCAAACATCCGTAGCCAAGACGAAGCGTTAGCTTTAGAAAAACAAATTGAAAATTCCGAGTTTATAGTTACAGCTGTGGAAGTCAAATCCCGCAAAGTCAATCCACCAGCACCTTACATTACAAGCCGCTTGCAACAAGATGCCTCTACCCGACTTGGATTCCGTGCTCAAAAAACAATGAGAATTGCGCAAAGACTTTATGAAGGAATTGAAATTGGAAAAGGTCAAGTTGTAGGACTCATTACGTACATGCGTACCGATTCTACTCGTATTTCCGAGACAGGTTTGCAAATGGCAAGAGATTATATTGATAGGAATTTTAGTAAAGAATATTTACCGGAAAAACCACAAATCTATACAAAAGGAAAAGCAGCACAAGATGCTCATGAAGCCATTCGACCTACGGATGTAAACCGTACGCCAAAAGAAATGGCTAAATATCTCGATGCCGATGAGCTTAAGCTCTATACTTTAATTTGGAATCGGTTCGTTGCTTCGCAAATGAAAGCAGGTAAGGACGAACAAGTAAAAATAGAAGTTGAAACACAGGGAGAAGTAAAAGCGAAGTTTCGATACACAGCGAGCCGAGTCGTGTTTGATGGTTTTCGAGCCATCTATCCTGTTGGAGAAAAAAAGAAAACGTACGTTCCTTCTTTTGAAAAAAACGATCCATTAAAACTTCATTCATTAACCAAAACACAAAAGTTTACGCAGCCACCACCGAGGTTTACCGAAGCTTCTTTAATTCGAGTGATGGAAGAATCCGGTATAGGTAGGCCTGCAACTTATGTACCAACAATTGCTACACTTGATAAACGTGCTTATATTGAAAGACAGGGTCGGCAATTAAAGCCAACCACCATTGGACGAGTGGTCAATGAGCTTTTAGTAAAGCATTTTCCCGAAATCGTGGATTTAGAATTTACAGCTTCGATGGAAGAAAAGCTTGATAAAATTGCACAAGGCAATGCAAATTGGAAAAAAATGCTTCGTGACTTTTTTACGCCCTTTGAGAAAGAAGTGGAAAAAGCAGCTCAAACCATGGAGGATCAATCTCACTTAATACGGATTCCTATTGGCCGCAAATGTCCGGAATGTGGTCATGAGCTTATGAAAAAACTAGGCAAAAATGGCTATTTTATTGGGTGTTCTAATTTTGCCGGTGGATGTCGATACTCGGAATCTATCCCGCTTGGCGAGTGTCCACTATGCGGGGGAAATGTGGTTAAAAAGAAATCCAAAAAAGGCAGGGTTTTTTATGGTTGCGATAACTATGCCACGAATGGTTGTGAATTTATGATGCGAGATAAGCCGGCGGAGCGTCCTTGTCCAAAATGTGGTAGCATTATGGGACAAAAAATTCGCAAAACAAGTGTCTTGCTTACTTGCCAAAATCCCGAATGTCAGTTTCAACTGGAAGAGAAAGGGGATGATGCATAACCAACAGCGACAGGGATACGGCGTTTCGCAGTATCGCTGTCATTAAATGAAAAGTAGGGCATCCCTCACCACTTTCTTTTGAAAGTGGTGAGG
>RFJE01000119.1 GCA_003695005.1 Candidatus Hydrogenedentota bacterium
ACCGATTTCTTTTTACCGATTGAGGATGATCCATTTCTCTTTGGGAAAATTGCAGCAGCCAATGCCCTGAGTGATATTTATGCCATGGGTGGATCCCCTTTCTTAGCTCTTGCCATTCTTGGTTGGCCTGTCAATAAACTCCCCACTTCTGAGGCGTCAAAGATAATGGCAGGTGCTGCAGAAATCTGTCAAGAAGCTAATGTGGTATTAGCAGGTGGCCACTCCATTGATACCCCTGAGCCTATTTTTGGTTTAGCCGTCTCGGGAAAAGTATCAAGAGAAATGCTCATGCTAAACTCCAATGCTAAAGAAGGGGACATTTTATTTTTAACAAAGCCATTAGGAGTTGGGATCTTAGCTACAGCTAAAAAACAAAAAAAAATGAAACTGGAGCATGCTCATATTGCGCCGGATTCCATGCAAAAATTAAATAAAATTGGCCAGGAAATACCAGCCTATGTCCGTGCCATGACTGATGTAACGGGATTTGGTTTATTAGGACACTTAATCGAGATGTGTGAAGCATCGGATAAGTCTGCAGAAGTTTATTTTCACAAAGTGCCTATTTTCCCGGAAGCAAAAGAGTACTGGCAACAGGGTTGTGTTCCCGGTGGCACAAAAAGGAATTTGGCTTCTTACGGAAGTAAAGTTTACTCTGAGGTTGAGGATGATTTTTGTATGCAGATTTTAGCCGATCCACAAACATCCGGAGGATTGCTCATTAGCATTCCTGAAGAAAAAGAACAAGAGTTTACTACTTTTTTGCAAGAAAATCAGTTACCAAACATCGCTATTGGAAAAATTCTCAAGAAAAGTGAGTATGTATTATTTATACGTAATTGAATGTAAAGACGATAGTCTTTATACTGGTATTTGTAAAAACCTCGAAAAAAGATGGAAAGAGCACCAAAACGGAATAGCCTCGAAGTATACTCGCGCTAAAGGGGTAAAAACACTTTTATGCGCCTGGCAAATTAGTGAGAGTCGATCCGAAGCACAAAAGGCAGAATTTGCTTTTAAAGCTTGCTCTAAAAAGCAAAAGTTAGATTTTATTTATCAGAATACTCTTACTTTTTCCTACGGTAAGTCGTACCAAAAAGTAAAAGTGTCCCCTAACACTTTTATACAGTGATAGGGGACAGTGTACAGGTGACAGGGGATATTAACGAAAATCTTGTTTAGAAGCTTTTGCCTGGGCCATCTTTTTTAAGCCCTTTGCATGAACACGGTATGTAATTTCACAATTGTCTTCTGAGTCGTATGTTGTCTTTACAATGCTTCCACCTTTAATAACTCCATCTAATTCTTTTGAAATAGCAATGCCTGTAGATTCACCTGAATCCGAGCCCGAAGCAGCGCTTAATTTTGCTCCTACAAGCAATTCCACAACCCGCTTTTGCGCAGCCAACAAAGCCGCTTCTTTCGCTTGTGTTCTTCTTCGTACAAAACCTTTTGCATTCGGATTTGGTGCTCCTAGGGCTCTTACTTGGAATGTGTCATCATCCAGCCAACCTTCTGTAGTATAAGACTGACCATCTTTTAACTGAGAGCGTTGCGGCGAACTTTTACATTGAGCAAAAACGAAAGTTACAAGTATCGCCATCATCAAAATAAGTTTTTTTTGCTTCATAGAAGCCTCCTTTGATGTATTTGTAATTCAGACGTTTTTCTTGCAAAAAAGTTCGAAAAATTTTACATTTCAGAAAAAATTTTTTCTAATATGCTCCTTGCATGGGGAGGATGAAAATCTTCAAACTCCACGCGAATGTTTTTGGAAGGCAGAAAAAAATAAATCTTGTAATATGGATGAAGTATTCGAACGTAAGTTTTAGTGGCCATTTTCTGTATCTCTATGCAAACGTTTTTTTGGGTTTGAAGCTCAAGCTTTTCTCTGAGTTCCTCTGGAAGTGTAATCGGTAATGTTTGCTGGAACAAATATTCGCGCTTGCCATCGCTTTTTAAGCAATCTTCCAGCAAGCGACAAATAAATATCATGAAATTGATTGGGCGATGACAGATTCGAACTGCCGACTTCCTGCTTGTAAGGCAGGCGCTCTAACCAGCTGAGCTAATCGCCCTTTTCTAAAATATGGTTCAATTTTGTTCAGCCTTGCTGATGAGCTTGGCCAAACGTGATTTTTTTCGCGCAGCTGTATTTTTATGAAAAATATTTCTTTTCGCTGCCCTATCTATCAGGGAGGTAAAGACTCTATAGTGTTCCTTTGCTTCTTCTAAATTTCCAGCTTGAATAGCTTTACGTAATTTTTTTTCGGCTGTACGTACTGCAGATTTTTTAGCTCGATTTGCCATACGCCTTTTTTCATTTTGGCGCATCCTCTTTTTTGCAGATTTAATGTTTGGCAAACTTACCTCCCTTTTACTTTATCTGTATTTTTTATACCGAATTTCTTTTTTAAGACATTCCGTCAAGGAGAAAGGGAAGAGTGAGGGTTGGCGGGAACTTAAGCCAACCCTCGCGGTACAAGGATGTACCGCCATCCCTCACCAAATTGAAAATTTGGTGAGGGGTGAAAGCAAAA
>RFJE01000120.1 GCA_003695005.1 Candidatus Hydrogenedentota bacterium
GCAATGGAAGACTTAAGTGGCTATTCTTCTCATGAATTAGTAGGGAAAAATCCTAGTATTTTTAAATCGGGTCATCACGATAAAAAATTCTATGAGCATTTATGGCAAACGATTCTTTCGGGGAATGAGTTTTCTTGTGAATTTATTAACCGTAAAAAAAATGGTGAGATATTTTGGGCGCTTACCCATATCATACCTTTTTCCGATAAAGCAGGAAAACCGAGTTACTTTTTAGCCATCCAAGAAAGCTTAGATAAATTTAGTATGATTCCATCCGATTTAAAAGAAAGTGAAAAAATTTATCGAACACTTATCAATATGCTTCCTATACCAATGGCTATCCATGCAAACGGAGAAGTGCTCTATGTAAACAAAGCAGCTTATGAAATGTTTGGATTTCAATCGGCGGAAGATATTATTGGAAGAAAAGCATTGGATTTTGTTGACAAAGATTATCACGAGATTATCAAAGCTAGAATGAAAAAACTTCTGCAGGATAGAGAACCGGTTCCCCCTGCAAATGAGATCTTTGTTCGGGAAGATGGATCGAAAATTCCGGTGAAGGTATTTGCAGCTCCGGTCATTTTCCAAGGGAAACAAGCAGCCATGATTCTTGCACAAGACATTTCCATGGAAACTGAATTGAAGCAAAAATTGAATCGAGAAAAATTCATTGCACAAGATGCTCTTCGGATTAAGCGAGATTTTATAGCAAAGATGTCTCATGAGCTGCGTACCCCTTTAAACTCTATTATTGGTTTTACGAATATACTCAAAGAAAAGCTAAAAAATTCGGAATATGAGGATTTCGTAAATCGCATCCGAGAAAATAGTTTGCATCTACTCTCTCTCATCAATGATATTTTAGAGCTGTCTAGAAGTGAAAATATTCCGAATCAGGTAGTAAAAGAAGCTGTTTCTTTACCCGAGTTAATGGTAGAAGTAAAAAATATATGCTCCTCGTTATTAAATGACGAAGTTAGTTTAATATCAGAATGTAAAGAAAATATTTTAGTCAATACAGATAAAGAAAAAGTAAAACGAATCCTTATTAACTTAACCGCGAATGCCATAAAGTTTACACCAAAAGGAAAAATAGTACTAAGATGTGGCTATACTGAGAAGAATCTGCCATATATGGAAGTTCAGGATACCGGAATTGGTATTTCCCAAGAAGACACAGACCGGATTTTTGAACCTTTTGAACAAGTAGATAAAGGATTTAATCGAAAGTATGATGGTACCGGACTTGGTTTAAGCATTGTTCGTGAGCTGTGCTCACAATTAAATATAGATATTTCCATACAATCTCAATTAAAGGAAGGGACTATCTTTCGTCTTATATTCTTGCGTTAATCTAGAATACGCACTTTCGAATTTTAATAAACACTCCTCATATTCTTTAGCCGGATCCGAATCTAGGGTAATCCCAGATCCTGTCCCAAAAATGATCCGATTTTTTTTCCATATAAAAGTGCGAATTAAAATCGAGAATACACCGGATCTTGATAAGGGATTGTAAAAACCAGCAATACCACTATAAAAATCCCGATTGGATCTTTCTAGCTTATCCATTTGTTTTACCACTTCATGCTTAGGCGTTCCTGTAATACTTCCGGCGGGTAGGAGTTTTAAGAGAGAACCTAACGTAAACGGATTTTGTAAGGTACCGGTAATTTTTGAATACATTTGCCAGAGTCCATGGTGTTTTTTTATTTTACAAAAAATCGGGACATGGACACTTCCATATTGGCAAATGGATCCTAAATCATTTCTCATTAAATCCGTAACCATAGTTTGCTCTGCTTTTTCTTTCATAGAATTTGAGAGTATATTAGAATTATAATCAGCTGACAGCGACCCTTTAATTGGATATGTATGAATTTGGTTTTCTTGAATGCGAAGAAAGACTTCCGGTGATAAGGACAAAACTTGCGCATCCGGAAGTGAAAAAAAACTACCGGCATCGGTTTTCGGGAAAAGAATTTTTTTCTTCCCTATTGCCTTTGCAAACAATCGAAATGTATAGTTACACAGGTAATAATCCCCTGCTTCCATACGACGTTGTATCGAAACTATGTTTTGAACATACTCCTTCTTAGAAAGTTCGGGCTTGCACTGTTTAGGTACAGGGAAAACAAGCCAAGGATTTTCTTGCATAAGAGACATTTGTACAGGGGCTAAGTACAAACCTTTTTTGTTTGATGATTCATTTAGTAGCAGGGATTTAGCAAAGTCATAGCTAATGGCTAAGAAAGATGTTTGCGAGGAGAAGATTTTCTCTAATGTTGTTTTTAATTTTTTATACTCATCAGGAGAAACATAAATTTCTTTGCCTGATATATAAGCCTTATAGAATTGGTTGTTATCTTGAAAATAAATCATAATAAGAGCTGGATAAACCAGCTCTTATTGGAATATATATTTTAAGGTTTTAGTCCTAAGGCCTTTTTAGCGCCTACCCAAGTACCAAACCTGCGCTCTACTAGCTTAGAAGAAATATACACATCTTCTACAAAATTGTATTTATCGTACATTTCTTTGCTAAATATCTTTGTAGGTCTTTCGTGTTCACGAAAAATTTCATACACTCTTTTTACATGATCTGCGATTTGTTCCCGCGTTAAACCACGAGTTCTTCCAATCGGAATATCTAATTGCTTTAAAACTTCGCTCCAAGATCCAAACCGTTTTAATATAATGGCAAGAGAAAATTTATTACCGGCCATCTCATTGTAGCGAACATAATCTCTCATGCGGAACACTTTTTCTCCTTTGCTCCGAGCTTTTCCTTTTCCTTCTTCTTTTAAGTAGATTTTATAGACTTTATTCACATACTGAGCAATTTCTTCATTAGAATGTTTCTTATATTGTCGAAAGCCTAATGGTATTCCTGCTTTTTCTAAGCAAGTATTCCAACCCCCAAATCTTTTCACAAATATATCAATGTACATGTGAGAGTTATCATTTAACCGATTATACTGCCGAATGGTAAATCGATCGGGATCTCCACCTTCTTTTAAGTAAAGATCATAAATTTTTTTCAAATGGGCAATTGCTTCTTTTTCGCTTACATCTTGCTTTACAGCCATTCTATCCCCCTTAATTTTATGTCACCTTTCTTGTTATTTTCTTAAAAAGATGTGCACTTTTTATTTTTCTATAACATGCACATTCTTTTTACTTTTGTGACATGTTAGTCAGAATGTTTAGCTTGTAAACTAAAAAATTGAAAACAGTTTAGAGTGAGGGTTGGCGGGAACTTAAGCCAACCCTCGCGGTACAAGGATGTACCGCCATCCCTCACCAAATTGAAAATTTGGTGAGGGGTGAAAGCAAAA
>RFJE01000121.1 GCA_003695005.1 Candidatus Hydrogenedentota bacterium
AATTATTATGAGGGTGAGATAAATCCATGTTGCAGAAAAACAATTCTACTGAAAATGACAAGGAAATTTAAGTGTTGTAACAGTTTTTTTCTGTAACCATACCCTTTTACAGGACACTCTAATATACGAAGAAAGGGTAATCTATGAAAACTGTAATTATTGGAAATGGCATTGCGGGAGTTACTACGGCATTGGAGCTTCGTAAAAAAAATAAAAAGTTAGAAATAGTGATCATATCCGATGAATCAAAATATTTTTACTCTCGTCCTGCATTAATGTATTTATACATGGGGCAATTGAAGTTAAAAGATACACAACCCTTTGAGCCTTGGTTTTGGTCAAAGAAAAAGATCGAGTTAGTTTTTGGCAGGGTGGAAAAGCTTGTTCCACACAAAAAAGAAATTGTGCTTACTAATGGGAAAAAATTAAATTATGATAAACTTGTACTAGCGACAGGCTCAATCGGTCGCAAATTTGGTTGGCCTGGACAAGATTTACCTGGGGTAAGTTGCTTTACGAATTTACGAGAGTTGGAAGCCATCCAAAAAAAAACAGAAGTACCCATTAGCCGAGCAGTTGTTGTTGGGGGAGGTTTAATTGGGATAGAAGCTGCCGAGATGTTAAGATCTCGCAATATCCCTGTTACGTTTGTTGTTCGCGAAAAAACTTATTGGGACATTGCCCTATCACCTGAGGAAGGAAAAATTGTGCAAGAAGAAATTCTCGACCATGGGGTTGATTTAAGAATGCAAACCGAGCTAAAAGAAATCCATGGTGATACAACACACGGCGTAAGCGCAGTGAGCCTTACCGATGGAAGTAAACTTCCTTGTGAGTTAGTCATTATTGCAACGGGGGTAACACCAAACATTAGTCTTGCAAAAGGTACAAAATTAAAGGTAGGTCGTGGTTTTATTGTAAATCGAAAATTAGAAACTAACATAAAAGATATTTATGCCGTGGGTGATTGTGCAGAATTACAGCCTTTGCCAAATAAAAAAGGAAAGAACACCGTAGAGGCATTATGGTACACAGGCAAAATGCAGGCAAAAGTATTAGCGGAAAATTTACTTGGAGGAAATCAATTGTATGATCGTGGTATATGGTATAACAGTGCTAAATTTTTTACCATTGACTTTCATACGTATGGCTTTGTTGGTCATCATTTACCTAATGAAAAAGAATATTTTTATCGGGTTCCTAATGAGAAAAAGAGTTTAAGGCTTGTGGAGCAAGATGGAATTTTTATTGGCTTAAATGCATTAGGGATTCGTTTTCGACATAAAATCTGCGAAGATTGGATTCGACAAAAGAAAACCATGGAGTATGTAAAACGAAATTTACACGAAGCAAACTTCGAGCAAGAATTTAGTACAGCCTTTGCAAAACTTACACAGGTTATGGAGAGTGAGTCATGAATTATGGAATTTATAGGAAAGTGCGCAATCGAGGTTGGACAGGCTGGCTATTAGCTTTTATTTTAATTTCTTTTTACACTTTGTTATATTGGGGTGGAGATTTAGATCGTTCGTTGAACACAGATGGTTTTTTTCAGTCTTTGCTTTCCCCTTTTATTAAAATGCTCGATCCCCTTTCGCATGTTATGAGGAAGAAGCCAGCTGACCGTTGGTTTTTATATGGTTTTTTATATACTGTTCTGGTAGTCGTATTTGGAATTCGCTTTATCCGAAAATGGACACAAGTAAGGTATCAAAAAATTCGGACTTTTTCGGTTATGTTTTTCCAGCTCGTCGTGGCTTTTTTAATCCCTTCATTCATGGAGTACTTTCAAGGTCATGGATTTTACTTTCATTATTTTTGGCCATTAAAACCAGAATACTTTTTTCCAAGTGCCCTTAAAGAATTACCTCGTGCTTTATTTTTGTGGGGAGTTGGCATGTCTTTTGTGGCCGTTCCTATACTTACTTACTTTTATGGAAAAAGATGGTATTGCTCATGGGTATGTGGTTGTGGTGGTCTAGCAGAAACATTTGGCGATTCTTTTCGACACCTATCTAGCAAAAGTTATCGGGCATGGCAAATTGAAAAAGTTAGCATTTACTCGGTTTTAGTATTAGTAATCATCACCACCGCACTTTTGTTTATTGATGAAGCTCGGGGAATTCATGATGGGTTTCATACATTTACAATAAGCGTAAAAAAATGGTATGGTTTTTTTATTATGATGGGATTTGCTGGAGTTGTAGGCACTGGATTTTATCCTCTAATGGGTTCAAGGGTTTGGTGCCGATTTGGTTGTCCACAAGCTGCCATCCTTGGCATCTTGCAAAAGTTATTTTCGAGGTTTCAAATTACCGTAAATGGCGATCAGTGCATGGCCTGTGGCAATTGTTCTGCATACTGCGAAATGGGAATTGATGTCCGTATGTATGCGATGGAAGGAAAAGATTTTGTTCGCGCTTCTTGCGTAGGATGCGGTATGTGCGCAAGCGTTTGTCCTCGCGGGGTCTTAAAACTAGAGAATAAAACAGGACGTAGTCAGGGATTCTCGGCGTTACGCCGAGAATCCCTGAATCTAGATTAAAAAATAGGGCAAAAAGCCCAGCTCGTGCTCAAACAGTCCTCCTCCCTCACCAAATTAAAAATTTGGTGAGGGACTGCGGAACTGCGCCGAGCAGGCCTTTTTGCCCTTCGCCTACAATTACTTGGACTTGGTCATATTAAAGATGCTGCCACAGCTGTTCTAACGAATCAATCATAGGACACTTTGCTTGTTTCAAATTTTTTGATTGAAATAAGATAGCCTTCCATCCAGCCGCAAGTGCTCCTTCACAATCGTCTATTATTCTATCCCCTACATGGATGATTGTGTTAGAGGAAAACACGATTTTCTTTTCTTTTAACTTTTTTTCTGCATAGGCAAAAATTGCTGGGGATGGTTTTTCAAAGCCAGCTTCTTCCGAAGTAATTACAAGAGAAAAAAACCCAAGCACGTTAAGACGTTTTAATACAATGGGAAGCCTTTTATCCCAATTAGAAAGTACAATGACAGGTACTTGCTTTTGTTGTGCTTTTTGAATAAAACTATCAAAACTTTTTTCCACCGAATAAATTTCAGGTTCAATAAAATATTTCATGAGTTTATTATACAACAAATCCGGCTTTGTAATGTTAGCTTCTTTCGATAAATTTTTCGTAAGGATCTTCCAAAAGCCCGAGCGATAGCGGTCTTGTTTTTTATGAACCACTTCTTTTGGCATGGATTCATACGACTTACGCCAGATTTCTTTTACTTGTTCTGTGGAAAGGGGATTTCCGCCAAGAGAAAGAATATGTTGGTTGTACAAATCAGCTAATGGTTGCTTTAAATGCAAAAAAGTTCCCATGGCATCTAGACTAATGACAAGATTCTCCTTCATCCTATTTTTTTCTTTATAGGTTTTGTACTTCCCATGTAAAAATTTCAGGTATAGGATTTGCTTTAAAAAGAGACGATTCTAAAGGGCGAATTTTTGCAGAGTCTAGAATCAAAATTTGAATCATATTTTCGTCTATGGGAAATTCTTTTGGCCTTTTCGCAGAGTACAAACTTGTGATAGGAAACCAACCTAATGGGCGAATATACACTTCCAATCCTTTTTCAAAATGAACGCTTTTTTTTGTTTTTGCTGTATCCTTCGGTAAAACCATAAGATCTATAGCACGAGCAGGTAAGCCAAGCTTGCGAAAAAAATAAAGTTTGTCGGTTAAGGACAAATTCATCGACGAGGCAAAAGCAATCATACGCCAAGGATGAGCTTCTTTAGAAAGCGCTTCCCAATTTTGCAAAGCAAAATCTGCAGATCCACTTTTTTGTTTAGTTAGTAAATCTAAATCTAAATATGGTAACACCTCTTTAGGAAGTTCAGGATTTTGATAATACTTTTGGATAC
This sequence comes from Candidatus Hydrogenedentota bacterium, assembly GCA_003695005.1. Taxonomy (GTDB): domain Bacteria; phylum Spirochaetota; class Leptospiria; order Turneriellales; family J094; genus J094. Next base: position 3,894 of record RFJE01000121.1, read on the forward strand.
TATCATGCGACAAATAAAATCTCGTTTTATAAGTTCGTATTTTTAGCTGCCAAGGAAACTTCTTTTTGGTTCGAAAAATGGAATCTGTAATTACAAGCTCTCTTTCGCCAAATGCTTTACGGGGAAGTGGTCTATTGCCAATACGAACTCGGAATGGTCTTTGGTGACCATTTACCGGCAAAAGCCGTACAGAAACAGATACATTTTTTTCTTTGGCAAGAATTTTTGGATCCCATGGCAATTTCCACGTAAGCGTTCCTTGTAAGTTATATTGTTTTTCGGTTGTAGCAACATACGTTTCTGTTTCTACGTAAGGAATATGAAATATCCCGCCAGGGGATGCCGCATATAGTTTCCCCGAAATAAAACACACCGAAAAAACATCTTTTTCTGTAGGGATGGAAAGCACTGCTTCTCCTGTCTGTGGATTTATTTTCACAATATCCTTCTTGTTTAGCGCTACCCATAAATAGCCACGGAAAAACATTCCACCTCGAAATTTACGCTGTGCTAAAGAAGGGGATACAGAAATGCTGCCGGAAAATCGTTTATTTTCTAGCGAATAAAAATAAATTTTTTTATCGGTACGGTTAAAAATAAGCAAGCTTTTCGTTCGCCCATCTACTGCAATGGTGGTCGGATCAGTTACTG
>RFJE01000122.1 GCA_003695005.1 Candidatus Hydrogenedentota bacterium
CCATATATGTTGGCATATAATTTGCTGTTTTAAGGTAAGCCTGAAAGGCAAACAAAAAATAATAAGGAGATGATATGCAAACAGCAAAAGAGGTATTAGAATTTGCAAAAGCAAACAATGTTGAGTTTTTTGATTTCCGCTTTACGGATATCAAAGGTACATGGCATCACGTTTCTTTTTACAAGGATGCCGTGGATGAAGATAAATTTAAGGGAATTCCTTTTGACGGAAGTTCTATCCCTTATTGGCAGTCTATTGACCAATCGGACATGCTTTTAATTCCGGATCCGACTACTGCGTTTTTAGATCCGTTCACAGCGCGTCCAACTTTAATTGTGATTTGCGATGTATATGACATTTACAAAGACCAACCTTATGAAAAATGTCCCCGTTCCATTGCTAAAAAAGCCTTAAAATATGCGGAAGAGGCAGGAATTGCGGATACGGCTTTCTTTGGCCCCGAAAATGAGTTTTTCATTTTCGACAATGTGATTATTCGCGATGAAATGAACGGGCAAGGATATGAAGTCGATACCACAGAAGGTGTGTGGAATCGGGATCACAAGCCACGTGGCGAAATTGATGAAATCAATATTGGTCATCGACCTAATGCAAAAGAGGGATATTTCCCCGTTCCGCCGGTAGATAGCATGATGGACTTGCGATCTGAAATTGTAACAGTTTTAGAGCAAGTTGGTTTAGAGCCAAATGTATCTCACCATGAAGTAGGGCAGGCGCAAGGCGAGATTGGAATTAAGTTTGGTACGCTTGTGGAAGCAGGCGATAAAGTTCAAAAGTTAAAGTATGTCGTAAAAATGGTTGCTCATCAGCATGGCAAAACAGCTACCTTTATGCCAAAGCCTCTTTATGGTGATAATGGAAATGGTATGCACACTCACCAATCGCTTTGGAAAGATGGTAAAAACTTATTTGCCGGTGATGAGTACGAAGGTTTAAGTAAATTAGCTATGAACTATATTGCAGGTGTATTGCATCACGCGCCGGCACTTGCAGCGTTTACCAATGCTAGTACAAACTCGTACAAAAGATTGCAGCCCGGCTTTGAAGCACCCAACATTTTAACATATAGTGCTCAAAACCGAAGTGCGGCTGTACGAATTCCGTACGTACATGAGCCAAAAGCAAAACGAATTGAGGTGCGCTTTCCGGATTCTTCGTCCAATCCATATTTAGCATTTACAGCTATGATGATGGCGGGATTAGACGGAATTAAAAAGGACATGGATCCCGGTGCTTCTATTGAGCAAGACTTGTTTGAGTTAACGATAGAAGAAATTGAAGCAAAAGGGATTAAAACCATGCCGGCAACTTTTAGGGAAGCTATGGATAAACTCCGTGCCGACAGTGACTTCCTTCGACAAGGGGATGTATTTACCGAGCTCTTTTTAGATACTTATCGAGCTATGAAATTTGAAAAAGAAATTATTCCTTTTGAAGGACGTCCACATCCATTTGAGTTTATTATTTCTTACAGCTGCTAAAAGGTAGTCCTTTTCCTTAGCAATCTTTTGTGCGGTTTCGCACAAAGGGTCTCTTGCCGGGGGCATCCCCGGCTTTTTTCTTTGTATTTAGGCTAAAACGCTTTGCGTGGCATGTCGTAAAATTTCTGTGTATAACGTAGCAGGTTTGGATAAAAAAGGACCATGCCCGCAGTTAGGTAGTAAAATCGCAGTCGCTTCTCGGTAAGTCTCTTTGAGAGTTTTGTATGCTTTCATCGTTACTACGTTATCCTGCTCCCCATGCAAAATAAGCAAGGGGCAGTGTATTTTAGGTGGATTTTGAGTGTAATCCATCTTTTTTAAGTAACTCACATATTCAAATAATTTATTGACAGGAAGGGTCTCGTATTCCTTTAAAACATATTGCATTACTTTTGTGGATCTTTCTCGAATAAATTGCATTTGTGGTAAGAAAGGTCCTAAATCAGTAGCTGGCAGCTTATTAGGATTGACTCGTTTTAGCACGTCGAAACCTACTTCATGCTCGAGTCCCCAATTAAAATTTAAAAAGCTTCCAATTAAAGTAATGCTTTGTGCAAAATCAGGTCTTCTTTCGGCAAGGCGTAAGCTTAAAATTCCACCAAAAGAAGAAGCGATAATATGAGCTTCTTGCAGTCCGACCCGATCAATTTGTTTTTCCATATCATCCACTAACATTTCTACATCTAAACCTGTTAAATCATCTTTGTCCGAAATTTCGCCTCGCTTCGAATGGGTAAACACTTCAAAGCCGTGCTCTTTTAAAAATAAAGTTCCTTCGAAAAAAAAGTGAATGGTGGCCCCTAAACCATGCACTAAATAAAAAGCTGGATTATGACTATTTTTGTTTAAGTGTATTCTTGCATCTTCAAACCCAAATGCATGAGAATATATAGGGAATACACTGTTTTGGTAGCGATTTAAATTTTCATCAGGGGTTTCAAAATAAGCTTGGATATGATTTTCCGAAATCTCAGGAAATACACGTTTTTTTTTCTTTGTCCGTTTTGCAAATTTTAACATACAGTCTTGTGGAAAAGGTGTCTCACAAAGTCAAGTAGCAATTCTCGTGGAAAAGCCTATTTCCACTTTACAAAGTAAGTCTTTTTTATTACGCATGGCTATGCCATTTTTGTTTTTACTTGGAACTATTCATTTAGCAGTTGGATTATTGTTAGCATGGCTTTTAGTCATGACGCTGTATTTAGAAGTGTCACTCTTAAAAAAAGTTTTTGTATCACCGCGAGATCTTATCCGATCCCATATTGATTTTTTAATGATGAGTCTTTTTTTATTTTTGTTTTCTCTTTTTTTTAGCTATTTACAAACAGAGCCATCTTTCCTGTTAAAAATTTTACTTACCATTGGTCCGTTTGGAAATGCAGCTGGCTTTCTTGTCCTCGCAGTAAAACCGGATATTGAAAAATCGATTTTTTCTTTTTATGGGATTTTATTTGGTTTAATATTTACTGCAACTACTTTAGGATTTTGTTTAGCAATTTATGAGATAAGCCAAGCTTATGCAAACCATTAAAGTGATGGAAGAACATTGCTGCATGGATAGGGGGGTAAGATATCGTTTACTTTTATCCGATCCGATAACACGAGAATTTGTTGAGTCACTGCCGAATGTAAGCAATGTTTTTTGGTTGGAAAAAAATAATTTAGGGTTGTACCGTTTTGTGCTCGAAGGACGGATTACTGTCTCTGGCATTCCAGAAAAAACAGAAACCAACGTTTTATATGCTCTTCATGAAACCGAAAAAGCCGAGCAAGCTTTAGAAAAAGTATTTCCTGGATTTTTACAAGCAAAACCTTAAATAATAAAAAGTTTCTAAATTCCCTTTTGTACCCTTTAAGGTAGAATCGGCTTTGGCTATCACTTTAATATTTTGATTTTTTAAAAATTCTTCAAAATCAGTTAATATTTTTTGACGCAGGCTTTCCTCTTTTACAATCCCTTTCTCTAAAAACTTGCTTATAGCATTTGCGGGAACTTCAAACTGTGGCTTAAGCATGGCAATCATTTCTGCTTGCGGGAATAAACTTTTTGCGTGCAGTAAAATTTTCCGAAGAGAAATAAATGATACATCAAACGTACAAAAGTCAATCCTGTCTTTAATCTGATTTTTTTTGAGTTTAAGAAAATGCTGCCTTTCTAAAACTACTACCCTATCATCTTTTCGAATTTTAGGGTGAAGTAAACCGTAACCAACATCCACTGCGTATAATTTTTTCACCCCCTTTTCTAATAAAACTTCGCAAAAACCACCGGTAGAACTTCCGCAATCAAGCGCAATTTTATTTTGCACAGAAAACGAAAAAGCATTTAATGCAGACAGCAATTTTTCGGCAGAACGAGCGACATATTTTTTTTGCTTCCGAATCCGAATTTTATCGAGCGAAAAATCGGCAGGGACAGAGTAACCTGCTTTTGTAATGGTAGTATTCTCAATAAAAACATCTCCTTTTAAAATAAGAGCCTGTGCTTCGGCTAAATTTTCTGCAAGACGATGGAAAACTAAAAATTCATCGAGGCGCATTACTGCTGACGCCGAAGTATAAAATAAGGAATTTGAACAAAAAATAAATCGTCTGCAAATAAAGTTTTTGCTTGCTGCGAAAGACTCTCTGCTACATTTTCTGCCTTTTCTTTAGCTGCATTTAATCCATAAACAGAAATCACAGTAATTTTATTTTGTTCTTTATCCTTACCTGCGCTTTTGCCTAAATCTTCTGTGCTAGCTGTTTCGTCTAAAATATCATCGGCCATTTGGAACAGTACTCCTAAATTCTCTCCCCACTCATACACTTGTTGGGTAAGTTCGTGAGATTCTGCTGCAAACGGCATGGCTACGGCTGCTGCCATAAGAGCACCTGTTTTTTTCTGCTCTATTTCCTTTAATAGCCAAGCTGGATCTTGTGCAGAACCTTGCATATCCAGTAGTTGACCGCCAACTAACCCCGAAGCTCCAGAAGCTACAGCAAGCATTTTACAAGCATTACTATTAAAAGCGACAAATTCAAAGGCTAAAGCTTGTAAAGCATCTCCTGCTAAAATGGCTGTTGCTTCTCCAAAACGAATATGGCTTGTAGGCTTCCCGCGTCGAAGGGTATCATTATCCATGGCGGGTAAATCGTCATGAATTAAGCTATAGGCATGAATGCATTCAACCGCAGCAGCCATTTTAAAAGCTTTGTCTTTTGCGAGTTTCGCATGATCCGCAGACTTTAAGGCTAAAATAGCACGTACTCGTTTCCCTGGAAATAAACTGTACTCAATAGCTTCTTTTAATAAAGGCGGACTTTTCGCTAAAGAAGTTTGGTTTAAAATGTCGCGAAACTGGCTCTCGAAATTTTGTTTTAAGATCGTTAATTGTTTCGAGAAGTCAGAGGGAATGAAATTCATTCCCTTAATAAAGTTCGAGTCCGCTAAAAAAGAACGCTGATTCTAACTTTCCGTTTTCTACAGAGTCACTTCCGTGAACAGCATTTTCTCCTTTAGAGCGGGCAAACATTTTACGGATAGTACCTTCTTCTGCTTCGGCAGGGTCCGTGGCACCAATCACTTTTCTCCAATGTGCAACTGCGTTCTCTCGCTCGAGTACCATAGCCACAACAGGACCGGAAGAGATAAAGTTTGTTAGCTCTTCAAAAAAAGGACGCTCTTTATGGACGGCGTAAAATTGCTCTGCTTGCTTTTTACTTACACGAACTTTTTTCATAGCAAGAATTTCAAAACCTTCTTTTTCTATCCTGTCTAAAATGGCTCCGGTATGCTTATCTGCGACAGCATCGGGTTTAATCATTGCAAATGTAATTTCTTTTGCCATTGATTCCTCCAATTTCTTTTTTTCAGGTTTTCTTTTTAAGACATGCGGTCAAGAATTGATGTAACAAACTGTAGCATAAACAGGATAGTGGTCGCTAATTTTTTTTCTGGCGAAACCATATTTGTCCGCAATCCAATCAAAACGAAATACGCGTGGCTTTTTCCGAAAATACCAACGACTTCTTTTTTTAAGAGCTAACTGGTCGTATAAACAGGTTGTTTTTCCGACGGTGGAATCCGGCGGATTTGGAAAAGACCAATCATAATCTGGAAAAAATTGCGGCAATAAATTTCGGTTAAAATAAGAACAATCGGCATTCCAATCCCCTGTTAGCAAATCGGGCTTATTTTCTACTTTTATTTGCTCCGACAGGGTTCGAATTTCCGTTTCCGCTTCGCTTGGTCTTGTATGAATGGTAAGAGCCGAAAAAGTATGATTGTATTTTGTAAAAAAGAAAGCTTCATAAGGGGGGCGTGAATAAGAGTTTCCTGGATTGCTCCACAAACGATCTTTACGTAACCTTAACTTTTCTCGGTTGAACAAAAACACCATTTGCTCCTTAACGCGGGAAATGCCAACACGGTCACTTGCTACATAAGCAGCAGGAAAACCACGAGACAGTAAAGTTTCTTTTAGCTTTTTCATGGTTTTCCGACTTTTATCCCTCAGCTCTTGGATGGCAGTTAAGTCAAAGCGTGATACTATCTCTGCAATAGCAGTTCGAAGATTCGAATTTTGTACTTTTTTTTTGCCAAAGATCTGGATATTGAAAGTAGCTACTTTTATACACTCTTCTTTAGGAACAACCCGCTGTATAGGAGCTTTTTTACATTCCGCTAAAAATAAGGTTAAGCTAATGAGAAAAGCAAGGCGCTTCACAGGGCATCCTGCATTATAGCAATAAGCGCCTTGTTAAATTCAATGGGGTCGGGCAACTCTCTGCCTTCGGCTAAATAAGCATAGCCGAGTAAAAGCTGTGGCAATTTTTTGACTTTATCACTGTTTTTATCTTTTTCTAAAAGAGCTTCTGCCTTTTGGATAACTTCATGATTGGGATTAATTTCTAAACTTGGCTTTAAAGATGGGATGCCCTGACCATGTTGCTTTAAAAGCTTTTCAAGTTGCGGACTCATACCCCCTCCTTCGCGCACAAGTCTTGCAGGGGATGATACTAACCTTGAAGAAATTTTTACTTCATCCACAAAATCTTTTAAGTTTTCTTTTAAAAAGGCAAGGAAATCTTTATGGCTACTTTCTCCCTCGTCTTTGTCTGTCTCCTTACTTTCGGCCTCTATTCTATCGGCGGGTACAAACTTCTTGCCTTCATATTCATGTAAATGCTGCATTAAAAAGTCATCTACAGGGTCGGTCAGAAGAAGGACTTCTTTTCCTTCTTTTACTAAATGCTCAATATGGGGGGATGATTCTAATGTCTTCCGAGAATTGCCTAGAATATAGTAAATGGAATCTTCCTCTGTTTTCATGCGAGAGACAATTTCAGGTAAACTAAAAAGTTTTTCCTTATCCGCCGTTGTTTGGAATAAAAAGAGTTCAGCTAGCTTATCTTTATTTTCATAGTCTTCGCCATAACCTTCTTTTAAAACTACACCAAACTCATTCCAAAACGTTAGGTACTTATCAAAATCTTTTTCTTTAAGCTTTTTTAGCTCATCGAGAATTTTCTTTACAATGCGTTTGCGAATGGCACTTAACTGCCTATCTTGCTGCAACATTTCGCGGGATACATTTAAGCTTAAATCGGCAGAGTCTACAACCCCCTGCACAAAGCGCAAGTAGTTTGGTAAAAGTTCTTTGCACCTGTCCATAATTAAAACCCGTTTTGCATAAAGGCGTAAGCCGGGCTCATAAGTTGCAAAAAACAAATCATACGGACGTTGGGAAGGTATAAAAAGCAAAGCATGATACTCTAAAATTCCTTCGGCATGAATACTAAAATGTAAAAGTGGGTCATGCCAATCATGAGCAATATGCTTATAAAATTCAGTATATTCTTCCTCGCTAACTTCGGATGGCTTGCGCACCCAAATGGGCTTCATGGAATTTAAAACTTCATCTTTAACAATTTTTTCCGTCTTGTCTGTTATTTTACCATCTTTATCCCGAACAGGCTCTTCCACTTCATGGCGCATTTTAATGGGATACTGGATAAAGTCGGAATAGCGTTTTACAATGCGCGAAATAACATAAAAGTCGGTATAATCTTCAATTCCATTTTCCGGCTCTACCGGCTTTAATTTTAAAGTGATTGTAGTACCATGAGAATTTTTTTGAGCAGGCTCTATGCTATAGGTTCCATCTCCCTTTGATTGCCAAAGCCAAGCTTCGGTTTCTCCAGCTCGGCGGGTTAGAACGGTTACTTCATCGGCAACCATAAAAGCAGAATAAAAGCCAACTCCAAATTGACCAATTAAATCAGCCGATGTCTTTTCGTCTTTAGCCGATTTCATTTTTTCTAGCAATTCTTTTGTCCCGGAATGAGCAATGGTTCCGAGATTTTCCATGAGCTCGCTTTTGTTCATCCCAATTCCATTATCGCTAATGACAAGCTGGCGTGGACTTTTGCTTGCATCAATTCGGATGTGAAACTCCTCTCCTTCTTGCACAAGGTCGGGCTTTGTTAAAGCTTCGTACCGAAGTTTGTCAATGGCATCCGATGCATTTGAAATTAATTCCCGCAAAAAAATTTCTTTGTTCGAATATAAAGAATGAATCATTAAATCAAGAAGCTGTTTTGTCTCTGCCTGAAAATTTAAAACTTCTTTTTCACTTGTCTTTGCCATAGAGACCTCCTGCGGATTAAAGATAGTCCATAGCGATATTGCAAAACACATTGTCAAGGAATTTTTGTGCAAATTGGGGTTTGGCTTGGCGGGAACGCTCATGTCCCACTAAGAATCATATTGTGTTGGATGATAATGTAAGTAAAAATAAAGTTGTCACCTTGTCTTTGGTATGTAGTATGTCAGTTGCAGATTATCTTTGTAAGGAAGGTCCATGAAAAGAAAAGATTATTGTGCGAATTGTGAGCATTGTGTTGTTGTTCGCGAATACGAGCAAGATAGCAAAAAGTATGTTTTACGAGTTCGCTGTACGAAAAAAAGATGGGCAAAGCGTTCAGGGGAAGAAAAGCGATATAAGTATTTTACTGTCTCTCGTCGTGTCATGACGGATTGTCCAGATTATTCGCCAATGGGTCCAGAAGATCCTTTTATTAAAAACTTGCGTCGCGAGTTGCCAGTAAAAGATCAAATTTATACTGCGGGCGAAAACGAGTATTTAGGTGTAGGTTAATAAAATTTTTGGCCAAATGGCCAATTTTTTTGTAAATTCAAATATGCGCTGGGTCATGCGATCAAAAATTCATAAGGCCACGGTGACAGAGGCAAATGTTAGCTATGTTGGAAGTATTACAATCGATGAGGAACTTTTAGAGAAAGCTGGTATTTGGCCCGGGGAAAAAGTGCTCGTGGTTAGTAATACCTCAGGTGCTAGGTTAGAAACCTATACCATTGCAGGCGAGAGAGGAAAAGGGGACATCTGTATGAATGGCGCTGCTGCTCATTTAATTAAAAAAGGGGAAGAAATCATTATCATTGCTTTTGAACTCACCGATAAACCCATTGACGGTACTGCTATTTTAGTAGATGAAAACAATCGGTTTGTGCGGTACTTATAGGGAAAATTGTTGACGGGGAGACTCAACTTTTTGTATAATCCTGTATGAAAGTTGCCATTATCATGGGAAGCCAATCGGACTGGGATCCGGTAATGAAGGCAGCCGCTGATACTCTTGCTGATTTTGGCGTTTCTTATGAAGCAAAAGTATATTCTGCTCATAGAACACCCGAAGCTTTGTTTGATTATTTGAAAACATTGCCGGAAAAAGGTGTGCAAGTTATTATTGCTGGTGCCGGAATGGCGGCTCATTTACCCGGGGTGATTGCAGCAAAAACGATACTACCTGTTTTAGGTGTACCTATTCCTTCTTCGCCATTGCAAGGAATGGATTCACTTTTGTCTATTGTACAGATGCCCGGAGGGATTCCTGTTGGGACCTTAAGTATTGGAAAAGCTGGAGCGAAAAATGCGGCCATTATGGCTGTTTCTATTTTAGCCTTGCAAGATGAAACTTTGGAAAAAAAGTTAATGGAATATCGTCAAAAACAAGCGGAAAAAGTTTTAGCCGTTAGTTTAGAAACATGAAAAAATTATTTTTTAAGCAGAAATATATTAAAAATTTTAATATAATAAGAGGAGAAGAAAATGTATTTTGAAAAAACAAATGTAGTAGAAGAAGAATTAAAAGAGTTTACACAAAAAATACAGGGGTTCTTAAAAGGAGAATATCCACAAGAAAAGTTTAAGCCCAGAAGGCTGATGCAAGGAGTCTATGGCCAAAGACAACCCGGTGTCCAAATGATGCGGATTAAAGTTCCGGGAGGAGAATTAACCCCGGAGCAATGGAGGGCCATTGCGGATATTTCAACAGATTATGGCAGCCATAATATGCACATTACAACTCGGCAAGATATCCAGCTTCATTTTGTTAAATTAGCAGAAGTACCTGACATATTAAACCGTTTAGCAAATGTTGGCTTAACGACAAGAGAAGCATGTGGTAATAGTTTTCGCAATGTAACAGCTTCGCCATTTAGTGGTAGCTTACGGGATGAAGTCTTTGATGTTCGCCCCGCAGTGGAAGCATGTGCGCAGTTTTTCTTGCGTAACCCCGAAACACAGGCGTTACCAAGAAAATTTAAAGTAGCTTTTAGCGAGTCTGATGCTGATTATGCAGTAACAGGAATGCATGATGTCGGAGCTATTGCAAAAGTAAAAGATGGTGTACCCGGGTTTAAAGTTGTCGTGGGTGGTGGTTTAGGCAGTCAGCCTTTTCCTGCAGCCGTATACCGAGAATTTTTACCTGCCACTGAGTTTATGAAGCACTTATTTGCCATTGCACGTATTTTTAATAAGCATGGCAATCGAGAAAAAAGAATGAAAGCGCGCATTAAGTTTTTAGTTCACCAGACATGGGGAGTAGAAAAGTTTTTAGAGGAAACGCAGAAAGAAGTAGAAAGAATCGAACAAGAAAATATTTCGTTCCCAGAAATCCCAACTCCAATGGTTGCTGCTGAAGATTTCGATTATTCGAATCCTTTTTCCGAAGCTGATGGAAAAATTTACCATTGGTTTGAAAAAAATGTATTCCCTACGAAACGTAAAAATGAGTACATGATTGTCGTTCATGTGCCTTTAGGAGATATTTCCCCGGAAGTTGCAAAAAAATTAGCCGATTACCATGAGGAGTGGAATAAAAATAAAGCAGAATTTCTTACGGTTACTGATGATCAAAATTTAGTATTAAAAGGAATCGTGATAGAGGAAGGCAATAAAAAATCTGCTTTTACTCAAATCTATGAAACTTTAGAAGAGTTAAACTTAGGTTATGTTGGCTATCATAACTTTGCCGATCCCGTTTCTTGCCCGGGAACGACAACTTGTAATTTAGGAATTACTTCTTCCCATGGAATGGCGGAAGCCATCCGACAGATTATTGGAGATAAATGGGCAACGGATCCTCGTTTTGCAACAGCGACTTTGCATATGTCGGGCTGTCCAAATTCTTGCGGAAGACATCATATTGCTACTGTAGGATTTTTTGGTAGGTCGGAGCTTTTAAGTGGCAATATCCAAGCACCGGCATATACCGTACTTTTAGGCGGAGCCAATTTAGGAAATGGTGAAATCCGACTTGCGAGAAAGTGTGGAAAAATTTTAGCAAAGCGTGTGCCTGCTTATATTGAAAAACTTATTAGTATTTACGAAGAAAAAGCAGCAGAGGGTCAATCTTTTGATGACTTTTGCGCGAATTTTCCAACAGACGAGGCAAAAGCCCTTGTAAAAAGTTTCGATAAAGCAGCTATGCCTATTGAAGATAAAGAGAAAATTAATTACGATTGGGGAAAAGATAAACCTTATGTTGTGGAATTTGGCGAAGGTGAATGTGCTAGTTAAAAGTTCGGAATAAGCCCACTCTTGTTCTAACTCCATTTTGATCGGGAAGGAAGGCTGTTGCGGCTTTCCACTTCCCGAACTGAAACTTGCTCATGGTTTTTGAAGAAGAACCACTAAATAAGATAGTATCCACAATCGCCGTTAAATAGGTTGCTCCTACGGCAATTATTGATCCAACGAATAATGCATCGGCATTATCAAGAGTGCTTTTAGAAGCCTTTTCTTTTTTCCTCTCTTGTTTATGAAAATACGACCATGCAAGGAAAGAGCTGGATACTGTCCAAGCACTTAAATAGTAAGATCCACGTTCTTTTCCAGAACTGATTTGTCCCCAACCGGGCGCTACTAAATTCCTCCACAATTGACCTACGAAGCTTGTATTTTTGGATTTAAGCGGCCCATGGAAGAGACTATCTAAAAGAGGGGCTGTATAACTTGCCCCGAAAATAAAGAAAGAGGCAGAAAGTTGTTTCTTTGAGGTATTGTACCGGTCATAAAAATAGTCAAAATCTATTCCTGTGTTTTTATAGTTATCTCGAGCATCTAAGTATTGGATGGTAAAAATTCCAGTGGTAATAGCAGAAGTCGCCCATATTCCATAGTAAAAGTATCCGGAATTGCGTTTTGCAGCCATTTGTCCCCAGCCGGGAATTAAAGCATTCCGCCAGATCTCATCAATAAAATCAGCTTTTGTTTTTTTCTTCGTCAGGAACATATCTCCTGAAATCGCAAGTTCTAAGTAGGTAAATGGATAAATTCCTGCTAAAAAATAGCTTGTTGCTGTCAAAGCTCTTTTACTATCACGATACGCATTGTATTTTGCGTCAAAATCGCTTTGAGCATCCTTATAC
>RFJE01000123.1 GCA_003695005.1 Candidatus Hydrogenedentota bacterium
ATTCTCGACGAAACGCCGAGAATCGCTGAAATTGAATAAAAAATAGGGCAAAAATGGTGCTATCGTTTGGCTGAATCTGACTATAAATCAATTGTTTTTTCTCCAAATACAGTTACTCTTAAAATCCCGGATTTTGGAATAAATAAAGCAGATCGACCTACTGTGCCTCCGGTATGCATCCCTTTAATTTCAATCCCGTGTTTTTTAATAATTCGAATGGCCATCTCAAAATTTAAGCGACCAATATCTGCAATTTTCAAGGATGAATTATTTAACATCGAGGCTCCACCGGTTATTTTAGCAAAAATCTTGGCATTGCCAACCGCTTCTCTCATTTTTTTAATTTGGTGAGGAATTAAAATGCTTCCAAACCGAAGTGGTTTACGCAAAACTTCTTCCTGGCGAGTTGGCTCCGGTAATAAAAAATGGCTCATGCTAGCAATGGGTTCTTTTTCTCTATCGGGCGAAGTATAAAGCACAACAGATACACAAGATCCTAATGTGGTTTTTAAAAGCTCATCTTTGCCTGCAAAGTGAAGCTCTGCAATTCCTACATGAATCGTATGCATTATTTTTTTTGGTAAACCGTACCTTCGGGATAAGAAATTTGTTTAAATTCCGATTCAATAATGTGTAATGATTCCGAAGGCCCGATAATAAAATATCCACCATAGGACAATGCATTATACATTTTCGATACAATTTTCTTTTGTGTTCTTTTATCGAAATAAATCATGACATTGCGACAAAAAATAATATGCCGGTTTGTCGGGAACGTATCATGCACTAAATTTAATCTTTCAAATGTTACAAATTGCTTGATGACAGGACTGACTTCTAACTCCTTATAGGGAAAGCTTGAACTTTGCCTTTCCCGAAAATAACGGTTTTTTTGATACTCGCTTAATTTAGCAACTTTTCGACCATAATAGCGACCTTCTTTGGCTACTTTTAAAACACGAGTTGAAATATCGGTACCTAACACTTCAAACTTTGCGGATGGTTTTTTTAAATAAAACTCGTATGCTTCGATGGCTAAATCATACGCTTCTTCTCCTGTGGAACAACCTGCCGACCATATTCGTATCGGTGGAATAGATCGCTCGGCTAGTTCCGGCAAAATATAATTTCGTAAAATTTCAAAATGTGAGGTTGTTCGACGAAAATAAGTTTCATTGGTAGAAACCACATTAATGAGCTCTTCGATTTCATTGTCTTTTTCTCGCAGTAAGTAATTGTAATAATCGTAATACGTAGGTAAGCTTAAATCCTGTAATCTCTTCCGAAGCCGATTCGCTAATAGGACTCTTTTTTTCTGTGGCAGCACAATTCCCGTTTCTCTGTAAATAAAATCTGCTAGCCTAAAAAAAGTACGGTCGTCTAAATCGGCACTCATAATCTTCATAACTCTAATGCTTCCTGCCTAGGATTCTCAATCCCGAGACCTTTGAGCTTTCGATAAAGATGGGTTCTTTCCACTCCAAGATCTTCGGCTGTCTTAGATATATTACCGGCATTTTTCCGAATCATATAAAGTATATAATTTCTTTCAAAAGATTGAACCGCTTCTTTGAGTCGAATGGGTTTTTCTTCCTGGAGCCATGTACCACCTTCTAGTAAGTTTTGTGCTGTTTCTACACGGATCGTTTCTTCTTGTGTGAATAAGCAAGCTCTTTCTACAAAATTTTTTAACTCTCGAACATTTCCTGGCCAATGGTATGCCTGCAAATAAAGCATAGCTTCTTTTGATACTTTTAAAGAAGGTTTTTGTAAACTTTGCGAAAATTCTTCTACATAATATCTTATCAAGACAGGGACATCTTCTTTTCGAGCAAAAAGTTTTGGAATTCGGTAGTGAATGGGAATCCATTGGATCGTGTTTGCCGGCGGCACCGATCGCGATAAAAACCACACTGTCTCTTCCCGTGAAAGTGAATCAAGGAAAGTTGGCAATGTCTCTAAAGCAGACTCAGAAACGTTTTCCATGTCCATAAAGTATGCAATGGGAAACGTTTGGTTTTTTTCTTTCACTTCTAGAAAATCCGAAAAACTTACTTTTTCTATTTTAGTAGCAGGATTTTGAGTGAGCTCAATATAGGTAGCGAGTCTTTTTTTTCCGACTCCTGCTTCTCCACTTAACCAAAATACCCGAGCTTCTCCATAAACTTTTTTCAGCTGTTCCATGCTTGCTATTAAATCTTTATTTTCTGTTACAAAACGAATCTTCTGTAAACGAGTTTCCCTTTCTTTTTGTAACGTCTTTTTCAAATGAGAAATCTCTACAGCATTGCGCACTGTGGTAAGCACTCTTTCTAAATCAAAAGGTTTTTCAATAAAATCATACGCTCCTTTTTTTATGCAATCTACGGCTAAACGAATGTTTCCATGCCCTGAAATCATGACCACAGGAACATCAGGGAAATCTTTTTTTACTGCTTCTAAAATCTCTACGCCATTTTGGTTTATAAGCCAAATGTCTAAAAGCAATAAATCGGCATTGGCAAGATCGATCTTATCTGTAAAAGATGTACTCGTTTCTACGGAATAGCCTTCGTCAGCAAGGATGGCAGATAAAGAACTTAAAATATCAGGCTCATCATCAATAATGATAACTTTTCCGATCATACGGCATAAAGATGCTTTATAATGGTAGCGTCAAGATAAACTCAGTAACCTGACCATTGCTACGTAAAAGCTTAAGCTCGCCACCGTGTTTCTGTACCATTTGCTTAGCCAGCCAAAGACCAATTCCCTCTCCGTCTGGCTTTGTGGAAAATCCTTTTGAAAAAATTTTCTCCTGGTGAACAAGAGAAATTCCCCGACCAAAATCCCGAAAAACAACTTGACACTCTTCCTGATTACAGTTTATCTCAATTTCCATGGTTGCAGGAAAACGGTCGGTAGCTTCTTTAGCATTACGGACTAAATTAGTAAAAACTTTTTTCATGGCTGATTTATCCGTAAGCACAGAA
>RFJE01000124.1 GCA_003695005.1 Candidatus Hydrogenedentota bacterium
GAATGGATACTGATTTATTTTTTTACTCTTTTTCTTCCTTTTGTTCCGGCCATCATGATTAAAAATAGAAAATATTATTCTTATGCTGCTATGTATTTTATTTATATGTTACTGATTGGCTATATAATTTTTATTTTATATCCTGTCCAAGTAGCAAGAGTCCAAATTCCTGTAACAGGTTTTATTAGTTGGGGGATTAAAATCAATCATTTATTAGACAATCCAATTAATTGTTTTCCAAGTTTTCATGTGGCAGCAGCTTCGGCGATTGCATTTATTATACAACCTCTATCTAAAAGAGATGGTTTTATTTTACATGTTCTTTCTCTACTTATTGCGTTATCTGTTCTTTATGTTAAGGCACATGTATTTTTAGATGTAGTGGCTGGATATTTGTTGGCTATTAGCTTTGGCATTTTTTACTTTAAACCGAAAGTCTCAAGAATCATACAGCTGGAAAGAGATAAAAGGAACATTTTGCGATCAAAATATGGGCTGGTATGGATTGGCGTGATTTATGTAGTTCTTTTAGGAATTATGTTTCTTTTTTATCTTGCAGATCAAACCTGGCATTTCACACCGGGTTATCCTTCTTGGTAAGTAAAAAAAAGTTGTCGATATGTTTGTTTTTTCGTATATAAAATGAAGTATAACAAAGTTTACAAAAAGGAGTTACTATGAATGTGCGAGTAAAATTAGTTGTTTTCTTTATTGCTTTTGCAGTAGGTACTTTATGGGCAAGCCCTGGCACCGAAGGAAGATTTCGCTACAGTTTAAGAAGTGATTTGCAAAGTACTTTGGACTCAACCGTCCCGGGTTTGTATACCCAAGTGGAAGCAGAATTGCTCTCCGTATTGAATACATTAGATGCCGATGTGGAAACAAGTATTCCCGCAGATACACAAACGAATTTCTTAAAAAGTATGGCTAGCTCTGGTGTAGGAGCAAGTCGTGGGTTAGGTCTGGATTATGCTTCTAATCCTGATATTTTTACGGTTGGCTTTGGACTAGGTGCTGGAACAACTGGTTTAACAGATCTTATCAATGGCAATGTTGCTGAAAATGCTTTGCCAAGCTTTGGAGCAGCGGCTGGAATGTCTGCTGTGGTTGGACTAAATGCACGAAGAGTTGGGTTAAAAGATTTCTGGAAAATTAAAACCAATCGGTTAAACTTGTACTTAAACGTTATGAGCTATTCCTTAAATGTGGATAAATTTCGTTTTTCCACATTTTCTTTAGGAGCACATGGACAGTATAAAATTATACCCCAAAAGGCAATTTTACCTTTTAAGATGCTTCATTGGGGTGGAGTAGATGTTTCTACAGGATTTGACTATCTTTCCATGGAAGTCCTTTTTCAAAATAAGTACTCTTTTACAGAAGTAGATACCTCTAATCCCCCTTATACTACTAAAATTCGTTGGGATGTAACTGGACGGGTAGGTGCTGATACTGGTGTTTTTACAATTCCTATAGAAGCTTCTACGAATTTACAATTTTTGTATATATTTACCTTATTTGGAGGACTTGGGTTGGATTTAAACTTAGGTTCTACAAGCTCCATTGCTGATGTAGGCGGGGATTTTTCTTATATTGTCTCGAATGCTGGAACTGTGCAAGCAGAAGTAATTGGTGGAAATGCTACCCTGGACCTTTCCGAAACCCAACATCCACCTATTGTGGATTTAAGAGCTTTTGCTGGAATTCAAATGAATATCTGGGCTTTAAAGCTTGTGCTAAGTGGAGGCTGGGCTACAGGAGATACTTATAATATTAACATGTTTTTCCGTGTAGCTTATTAATGAAATAAGGCAGGAACGCCCTGCCTTATTTTAAAATTTTAACCCCGAGTCTTTTAAAAACTTGTACTAGTTCCGACTCTACTTGGTTTCGCAGCATCGAATGAGAAAAAGCTATTTTTTCTTTTATCTTGTTACCGCGAAATCCATTTTCTGTTAAATCATACCGATAAAAAAGTTGGCTTTTCCCTAATTGCGAAAATTCAATAATAATTGTATTGTTTTCGATACGACCGGAAATAATATTGCCTAAAGGCCCTTTTTTTAAAAAGCGGCGTACTTTTGTCAAAAACCGATCTGGGGTAATTCCTTCTACTTCAAATTCTTGCATGGCATATACCTTTTATTTTTTTCTTTTAAATAGTCTCTTAAAGAAAGATTGCTTCGCTTGGTGTTCTTCTAAAAAGTGGCGCATTAAAGAAAATACTTCTTCTTTTCGAGTTAAATGTACATTATGGCCGGCCGAAGGAATAACACGAAAAATAGAGCGTGGCATGTTCGTAGCAATCGCAGGTGCTAAAGAGGGAGGGGTTAATTTGTCGTTTTCGCCATAAATAAAAAGTGCTGGTCCGTGGTAATGTTTTACAAGCGGGTCAATCGCTGTTCCCAAAAAACTACGCATATAGCCTAAAGCAGCATAAAGGGGGTGATTCCTCATTTTAATTTTATAATGGGTTATCCGCGAAGGAATACGATGTCCCATATTTTCATCGTAAATTTGTTTCCTATCACCAAAAGGATACTTATCGAAAAGAGCACGAAAGAAAAAAGTAAGCTTTAACAGAGGAAGAGGAGCGTTGAGCATTTTTTTAAGTTCTTTTTCATAAGGTCTAAAATCACCAATGGGAGAAATTAAAACTAAATTTTGAATTTTACCTGGATTTAAAAGAGCTAATTTCATGGCTAAAAAGCCCCCCATGGAATGGCCAATTAAAGTGATATCAGAGCTTTCTTCCTGAACTTTGTTTAATAGTTGCTCCATGGCTTTATAAGCTTCTTCTAATGTATATTCATATCGGGGATCTTTATAAGATTGCCCATGTCCTGGTAAAGTAGGCGCAATAATTCGATATTCCGAAGAAAAAGCATCGATGTAATAGCCAAAAGCATCTCGTGCATTTTGGTACCACCCGTGAATAAAAAATAAAACTTGCTTTCCCTGTCCCTTATCAATGTAAAAAATTTTAGGCTCATCTGCGGGACTTTGCCCTGTACGCTTTTGAGACTCGTCCTGTTTTAATTTTGCGCCTTTATAAAGAAAGTATGGCATACGCCAAAGAATGACGTTGAGTAAGCTTGAAAATTGTTTTTTACAAAAAAAAAACAATTTTCTGCATACTTATGACATACAATTATAGAGGGGTGTATGAGTTATCCAATCCAAAAATACAATCCGGAAGAAAATTTAACGTACTTTTTAGAGGCATGTAAACGGAAAGATCAAGATGCTTTAGCGTTGCTATATAGTGAATTTATCCGTCTTATTAACGGAGCTGTAAGGAAAGTGATTATGGAAGATGATGTCATAATCGACGAAATTTCTCATGATGTTTTTGTTATGCTTTTAGAAAATAATTGTGAGTTATTAACTCGTTTTGAAGGAGACTCTTATGGTAAGTTTCGAGCATATGTGGCTCGCATTGCTAGATTTACTGCCTTAAATGCAAGTAGAAAGCGATACCGCAGGCTTTCGAGCGAAGAATCTCTCGAAGAAATGAGAGAGCAAGGTTGGGAAGCCATTGCACCGGATTACCAGAAAAACGATCATGTTTATAAAATGCTCGAAACCGCCATTTATGAATTACCACTAAAATATAGAGAGCCTATCTTACTACGATTAGAGGGGTATAAGACAAAGGAGATAGCCGAGATTTTAAATGCCAATCCCAATACAATTTTAAGTCGGATTGACAAAGCAAAAAGAATATTAAAGGAGAAACTCGATGAATTGGTTTCATGAAGCAAGAAAAAAATATGCTCATCCAACATCCCATGAGCTGCGCGAATATGCGGAAAATTGTCCTGAACGAAATAATGAAAAATTAGAAAAACATTTAGCAGAATGCCGCAAGTGTCACGAAGATTTTATGGGATATTTAGAAGCTGCATATTACGAAAAAGAAGGAAAACCACCCATGAAAAGGTTCCATACAACAGTGTCACGTTAATTATCGCGAAAAAAGCTCTTGGATGTCCCAAAATAATCTGACCATTTCGCTCTCTTTTTTATAGTTTGATACAATTTCGATGTCCATATAAAAATCTTTATACTGTATGGTTAAATAAATTTTATTTCCTACAATTTTTCTTTTTTGCGGCCTTTCCCCATTAAATTGTTCGGAATCTAGTTTTACTTCTTCAATAAAGGGCAAAGTGCATAAAAGTTCAATTTTATCATACAGGGGTTTAGGAATATCTTCTTTTAAGGATGCTAATTTATTTTTTTCTTTTGGCTCTGCTAAAAACGCTGCTTTTTCTCTTGGATGAAATGTACGCTCTCTTCGCTTACCAAATTCCTCTTCAAATAGGTAAAGTAGTAGAGTGCCTGCGTAGTTTAGCTGATATGTGGCCTCTTTTGTCATTTTTAAGAAATATTGAAGCTCAGGAAATTTTTGTAAAACGGGTGCGGCGGTTGCTAATGGGATTCCATCTTTTGCCCGCTTAAAAAAACTAATGTGTTTTTGAAACGAAATATCTGGCATGATAGGAAAAACAGGAAACTGCACAATTTTAGAAAAATTTTCGTAAATGTAGTACACAGGAATTGCAAATAAAGTGCCTACTAATAAAAAAATAGCAGCTTCCGCTTTAAAGCCACCTGTGGCAACCATGGAAACTTCACCATAGTTTTCAAAGATTTCGGAAATTTCATTCATTAAAGTAACAAGTAAAGCTTGAAGGCCATCTTCATTCATGCTTTCTGCGGTAGCTTCTAATTTCATCACTTCTGTTCTTTTACATGAGATTCCTTGTTTAGTGTAATACTCTTGTAGCACTTGAGCAACAAGTCGAGTTTCTTCTGTTTGCGTAAGAATAAAAACAAGCTTGTCTTCTTGCGAAAGCGGCAAATGCGATAAAGAGTGAGTCTCTGCGGAAACTTTTTTTTCATCCGAGTTTGTTAAAAAGGAAAGTAGAGAATTTACATCCGGAGTTTGGTTTGGGTGATTTTTCTTATAATTGGAAAGTAAGGACGATCCAACAGAAACTAAATAATGCATGCGTCAAAATCAAGAAAAAGATTCTTATGTAAATGAAAAAC
>RFJE01000012.1 GCA_003695005.1 Candidatus Hydrogenedentota bacterium
GGAAATCAATAAACAAGAACTTGTCAATGCGGTCGACCAAGCTCGCCGCGAAATTAATAATCGATATGATTTTAAGGGATCAAAGTGTTCTCTTGAATTAACAGATAATGAACTGGTTCTAGTTGCCGATGATGAAGCTAAATTGAAGCAGCTCAATGATGTTTTACAAAGTAAGCTGGTCAAAAGGGGGCTTTCATTAAAAGCATTTCAATATGGTAAAATCGAGCCTGCATCCGGAGGCACGGTTCGACAAAAAGTAGAATGGATTGCAGGTATAGATAAAGAACATGCTAAAAAAATTAACACCCTCATTAAAGAAGCAAAACTCAAAGTAAAATCCCAAACCATGGATCAAAAAATTCGTGTAAGCGGAAAGTCAAAAGACGATTTGCAAAAAGTAATTCAAATGTTAAAAGAGGCCGATTTAGACATCCCCCTTCAATTTACCAATTACCGATGAAAACCGTAAGAGAAGCATTAAACCGCGCGATGCGCGAAGAGATGGAACGAGATCCCAATGTATTTTTATTAGGGGAAGAAGTTGGTCATTACCATGGAGCTTATAAAGTAAGTGCAGGATTATTAGAAAAATTTGGAGAACGTCGTGTTTTAGATACGCCTATTGCCGAAGGTGGTTTTGCAGGCATTGGCATTGGAGCTGCCATGGCAGGGCTTCGTCCCATTGTTGAATTTATGACTTGGAATTTCTCTCTTGTTGCCATTGACCAAATTGTAAACAATGCTGCAAAACTGCGGTACATGAGTGGTGGACAAATTAAAGTCCCCATTGTATTCCGAGGACCGCAAGGTGCCGGAGGGGCATTAGCGGCACAGCATTCCCAGGTATTTGAAAATTATTAGACATACGTGCCGGGTCTTCTTACGGTGGCGCCTTCCAACCCAAAGGATGCTTACGGGCTATTAAAAACAGCCATTCGCAATGATAATCCGGTTATTTTTCTAGAGTCTGAAAAGTTGTATAATGTACAGGGTGAATTACCTGAAGAAGAATTTACCATTGAGTTTGGCAAAGCAAACATTGTACAAGAAGGTAATGACGTAACCATTCTTACGTGGTCATATACAATGCAAATTGTTTTAGAGGCTGTTGCTCTTTTAGAAAAAGAAAATATTAGTGTTGAGCTCATTGATGTAAGAAGTCTTCATCCGTTAGATGAAGATACTATTATTAAAAGCGTGCAAAAAACAAATCATGCCGTGATAGTGCAAGAAGCATGGCCAATTGCTTCGTTTGGTGATCATCTTACGAGAGTCATTTCTACAAAAGCCTTTGATTATTTAGATGCACCCGTAGAACTTATTAGCAGTAAACCTGTGCCGATGCCATACTCATTTCCTTTAGAAGAAGCCACCTTACCTTCGGCCGCCAGGGTTGGGAAAGCGGTAAAACGCTGTCTTAGTTGAAGATTGAGGGAACTTGAACCTTGGCGGTATCGGGATGTTCCTGCAAGCCTCAATAGTTGGTGCGCAATGATGAATCGCTGAAAATTAGCATTCTTAAAGTTTTACCATTTTCTTGACATAGTAAAATAAAATAGTTTTATGTCACATTGTTCATGCCGGCTAGGAAAGCACCGTTTCAACAAGTTTTATGTTATCATCTTTCATCGGAGGGATTGCGAGAAATAGAACGGGTTCGTCCTTATTTTGCACGCGATGTGGCATGGCATTATGCAAACCGGATTTCAGAAATTGCAAACCGTATTTTTACAGACACACTCGTCATTGCCGAAGATAAAAATCATAAAACTTTGCAAGATAACTTATTCCAAATCGGGGTAGCAAAACTCTTATCTTTAAATGAGTTTTTAGAATCCCCTTCCTTATTAGCACGATCGGGTAGAAGCATTTATCTGTCCACAGCAGGTCTTGCCTTTTTACCTTCCTATTTAGAAAAGCTAGTTGGCAGTTTACTAGAAAGCAATGGAATTCGAACCATACTGTTAAAATCACTTTCTGAAGTTCAAAAATTTTTTAAATCGGGACAAGGTTATTTAGTTTTAGATAATGATTTTGCAGGTTTGTCGGCTCGCGGATCAAAACGAGATAAGACCAAAAGTGAAGTACACCAATACTTAAAGTGGATTAAGAATCAATTTGCTAAAGTCAGTATTACCGTTATTAAAGATTTTGAGAAAGGAAGCTTGTTTGATGATATTAGTAGCCCTGTAAAAGAATATTGTAATGTGATACTATCACCAGCTGAATATATTTTATTTTTGCAAAATTATTTATATGAAGTCCAAGCAGAAAAAATAGAAATGGATTATCTACATTATTTTAAGAAAGAATGGAATTCTTCCCAGAAGCAAGCTTCTATGTTTACAGAGCCAAAAGTCTTTATGCGCAACATGAAACAAGCATATAAAAGAGTAACCGAAAGTAATTTTAGTAAGCATCGACAAGCGTATGAGCAATATGTACGAGAGCTAGAGTATTTACAATGGCGGATGAAAATTACGGAATGGTTAGAAGATTATTTATCTAGCAGCGAACAAGCGGAACGAAGTTCCTTTGAGTTTTACGAAACCGAGCAAAACCAGTCAGAACTTATAAGCAAGGAATTAAAAATACCTGTGAAA
>RFJE01000125.1 GCA_003695005.1 Candidatus Hydrogenedentota bacterium
CCAATGACTGCAGTGTAGATAGAGGACCTAGTACAAGCACAGTAGATGGAGATCCCGATTATATTTTTATTATGAACCATTTTAAGACAGCCACTCTAGGCGGTGGAGATAAGGGATGGGCACAAGATAATAATAAATATGGACCGCTATGGTATCATGTATACAAATGCTACCAAGAAAGAAATAAAATACCTGCTATGATTACTGTGGATTGGGCAAACTATGCCTATTCCGATTTACAAAAAGTAGCTGACGATATCAATGCGATTCAGCTTTCGAAGATGGGATATTAGTTTTTATTTTATAGGCCGACGATTACTGAATGCTGCAAAAAGGCTACCTAATATACAGTGCGTTAGCGCAGACAGAGCTGAAGGAATCGGTGTTAATGGATTACTAAAGTTTTGCCTTGCCAAAACTACCCCGAGACCACTATTTTGCATCCCTACTTCAATGGCTACGGTGCGAGCTGTTCTTTCTGCTTCTACTTTGTCTTTTCCAAGCATCAAGATTTTGCTCAATGCATATCCAAGAAGAAACCCTAAAGTATGGAGCAGCACAATAGATGCGATTAAAGAAGAGCCTGCTTTTAAAATATTTTCTTTCCCTGCACCTAGTATCGAAGAAACAATCAGCACAATGAAAATAACCGCCATGGGTGGTGCGATGGGTAATATACGAGCAGACAGTTTAGGTGCATATAGTCTTAGTAAAATGCCTGCCGTTACAGGAATGAATACAACTTGCACCGTACTATAAAAAAGCCCCCAACCATTTACATGTACTGTCGAGCCCACAAGCCAGGTCGTTAAAATAGGGGTGAGCAAAATGGCCAAAAAAGTGGAAACAGAAGTCATCGAAACAGAAAGTGCAACATCGGCTTTGGCCAAAAAAGAAATGACATTCGACGCCGTACCCCCAGGACAACAGGCAACTAAAATTAAACCCGCTGCAAAGTAAGGCGGTAAATGAAAAAATTTGGCGATGAAGTACCCAGAAAACGGCATAATAGTAAACTGCAAAACAACTCCTAAAAGTACATGTTTTGGCATTTGGATGACTCGCTTAAAATCGTCTAAAGTTAATGTAATTCCCATGGAAAGCATGATGATGCCAAGACCAAGAGTAATCCATATTCCCGAAAACCATGTAAAAGCTCCCGGATAAAAAAATGCTAAAATAGCACCTAGAACTGTCCATAAAGGGAATGCTTCGGTAAACCAATTCATAGATGATCAGAATAAGATAGACTACGTAAAAAAGCAAGCTTTTCTTTATTGTTTGTTTTTGTATAAAAGGCAATTAAATTAGCTACAATTCTCTTAAGAATGACTTCATACGAACAAGGCTCAAAATAATGCGCATGGAACGGAATCCCATGACTTCTTAATTGCCGCAGTAAATCCTCGCGATCCCGAATCATCCCATTGTGAAAAGGATCAAAAATTAAATCTGACCAATCCACATTTACTTTTAATAAAAAATGTCGTGGCATATTGATAGCGACTACAGGAAAACCAAATGCAAGTAAAATCCTTAAATAAAGAAGTGTAATACTTAATGGCGTAAAATGACGATTGCCACAAGCAAATGCATGCGGATAATGAGCTTCTTCTTTATAATGTCCATGACGAATCGGTTTATATTTTTTCTCTAAAAAATACTCCGCCATAATTTCAAAAAGAGTTTGCAAAATGCGGTAGGCTCTCGCTAAAAAAGCAGCCGATAATTTCGTAGGTTTTTTCGTAAATAAACGAAAATCCACTTTTTGGTGGAAACGCAAGGAAAGTTCCTCCACTGTTGCTGTAACAAAACTCTGCCACTCGGTAAGCTTAAAGATCGGATCATAAATTAAGGCTGTATAAAAAATTATTTTATCTAGAATTTCTGGATTGCTAATTTGATCTAAATCTAGCACGGAAATACTTTGTACTAAATAATCTTGTGTATACGGAATTGCAATCTGGCGTAAGTAATGGCGACATTCCGGATTCGAGTTTGCCTCAATAATATCAAATAAGTCCGAAAACGGCAAAGAACTCATTAAAAGCTGTTTATAATTTTCGCTCGCATATAGTTTTGTAATCGGCTTTTTTTCACCATATAATTCCCATAAAAAATACTTTACTTTTGATTTAACAGAGTTTTCCTGCATGCACTAGTATTTAAAATAAAAGCGCTTTGTCGAGCAGAATTGTGATGGTGTTTTTTCACCACTCTACTGAGGCTTGGCGGGAACATCCTTGTACCCGGAGGGTTGGCTTAAGTTCCCGCCACCACTCTACTAACCTTGCTTACGGCTAGCATGATATTGTTTTAAAAAAGATATAAATTCTGCCACATCATTATCCGCAAGAGAATAATACCTCATGCGACCATCTCGCCGTTTCGATAAAATACCCGCACTGGTCATGAGCTTTAATTGTTGAGACACATTTGGCTCTTTTGCATTTTCAATGGCTTCCACTAGTTCCGTAACACACTTTTCCCCATCATGCAAAAGGCATAGAATTTTAAAGCGAATTTTGTTTCCTAATATAGAAAAAATCTGTACAAGCCGCCCGCAGTATTCTCCTTGCTCATCCATTAAATCAGCCATACTGATTTTATCTGCATACTTCATAAAATCAATATATATTAAATTTTAGAATTTGGCAACAATTTTTATGGGAAACTAAATTTTAGTAAGAACTTATACGGTGGCTGAATTTTGCTTCCTGCTTCTGGAATTTGCTTTTTTACATAACCTGTTCCTTCTAAAATATGATCTCCCGGAAAGTACTTGTGCAAAAGGAATAAAACCTGCTTTTTTGACATTCCTTGCAAATTCGGCATTGTCCCTTTCTGGATATTTACATCCCAATCTAAAGCTTTTCCTTTTTTGGGTATAAAAGTTCGACTTTTCCGTAAAAATGGAAGGATTTTTTTTAATACTTTTCGAAAAACAGGTGCCGCTACCACCCC
>RFJE01000126.1 GCA_003695005.1 Candidatus Hydrogenedentota bacterium
ATGGAAAATTGCGTTTACTTTAGCACTTGGGTTTATTTGGGAATCCCCCGATCGATATACAGGACCACTTGCAGGGCGAGATGGTCGGGATGATTTTATACTCATTACTCGACCAAATGTGGATTTTTAGACTGCTTGTTTTGTAACAATTTCGCCACCACAAGAAGAACCGGCCCCTGCCGTACAGCCATAACAATGAGCAGAAACAACAATATCGCGATTTACAAAAGTTTCTAAATCTAGATCGCGAATATTTTGTGCTATGTTACAAGGCCTATCGAGCATTTGGTTGAAATCGCAATCATACAACGAACCATCGTACCTTACCGAAACCTGGTGACGACACATAAGACCATCCATTGTAGCAGGATTAAAAGCTTGTACAAGGGTTTCCATATAAGTTTCAAAGCGACCGGTGCGAACAAGCGCAGCTAAAAACCGATTCACAGGGATATTATTAATGGCAAAAAGATGATGAAATGTAATTCCATATTTCTCGTGTAGCTCTTTTTTAAAATCTTTTTCTAGTTCTTCCTGTGGCGGTGACAAAAATAAGCCATTCGGGTTATACACTAAATTTAAAGGAAGAGTATCACCATATCCTAGCTGGTTTAGCTTTTGAAGGGCTCGAATACTTTTTTCAAATACACCTTTCCCGCGTTGCTTATCTGTTGTAAACGCTGAATAGTGCGGTAACGAGGCTACAATCTCAACCTGGTTTTTTGCTAAAAATTCTGCTAAATCTTCGTAGCCTTCTTCTTCTAAAATTGTTAAATTGCACCTGTCAATTACATGAGCACCGACTTTTCTACATTCTTCTACAAGATAGCGAAAGTGTGGATGCATTTCTGGTGCACCACCTGTAATATCCACTGTTTCAATATTTGAATTTTGAATTAAACGAAGGCAAGCTTCCATGGTTTCTAAATCCATCATTTCCGTGCGAGTGGGCGAGGCATCCACATGGCAATGTGAGCAAGCCTGATTGCAACGATATGTAATATTCATTTGTAGAGTTTTTAAGCTAGAAGCTTTTAGCCTTTCTGGAAATGCCGGTTCGTAATTTTCAAGTATATTCCACTGCTCTTGTGTCGTCATAGCCTTTTAGTGCAGGTGATGGGGAAGTCGTTACAAAAGTTTTTTGCTTGACAAACTTGCTATCAAGTCTTAGTCTAAGTTATGAGTAAAAGATGTCTGATATCGGTCTTGATCCTTGCTTTTACGAGTTGTGCCCTTATCGAAGCACCTCCAAGAGATAATCCAAATGACCCGAAATCCAAGCCTACTTCGAATCCAACAAATTCAGTAGTAAATGTGGTAACTAATGGATTGGTATCCTGGTGGAAGTTTAATGGGAATTTGCAAGATTCCGGATCTCTTGCAAACCCGATGTCCGGCTGTACAGACTCGTATGTAACTGATAGAAAAGGGAATCTAAATTCTGCGCTTTCTATATCTGGCGGTAGCTGTAGGGGAAGGAGTCTCCGTGCTAAACCTCAGTTAAAAAAACAGTTGTAATCCTATTCCTGCTTTTTACAGTGTGACAGAAATTCCAGGAGGTAAATATGTTTAAGCGATTGGTTCAATTCTTTGGGGTAAGTATGTTTTTTTATTCTTTTGTTGTATTTAGTGTACCTGTTCCAACAGAAGTAAAAGCAGTAAAAAAGAAAACGGGAATTTCGGAAGAAACAGTAGAAAAGGTTAAGCCCAAAACAGAAAAGTCAAGCATGACAGGTCGCATGCGGAAAGTACGGGATATTGAAAAAATTCCCCCTTTAAGTGCGGCAGCGCCACTTCCAGAAAAAGGTTTATTTGGTAAGCACAAAACACTTGTGGTGATGGTGGAATTTAATGATAGGAAGTTTCCGCCGGATAAAGGAATTGAGTATTATAAAAAGTTGTTTTTTGCGAAAAGGGGTAAATCCGTGTATACCTATTACCGAGAAGTTTCTTATGGGAGGTACGAAATTACCGGTGATGTCTATGGTATTATTAAGTTGCCTTATTCTGTAAGTCAATTTCGGTATAAGCCCGGTCAATCTTATGCTCGGAATCGAATGGGAACTCTTATTAAAGAAATTGCCAAGCGAATTCGAGGCAAAATTCCATTGGCACAGTATGATTTATATAATGCAGCCGGAGAAAAAAAGCCAGATGGAGTCATTGACCATTTTGGTATTGTCTATCCCGGGACATTTGAAGATATTTGGCCACATCGATGGGGTGGGGGAGCTAGCTTTGCAACTGTTGATGGTTATGAAATTCGAGGCTACTACATTCAACCAACGAATGCTCCTTTAGGTACAATTGTACACGAGTTCGGCCATGACATTGGGTTGCCGGATTTATACGACACAGATTATAGTTCTTATGGAATTGGAAACTGGGGTTGCATGGCAGGCGGTTCCTGGGCAGATGGGGGAAATACACCGGTACATTTAAGTGCCTGGGCTAAAATTAAAATGGGATGGATTTCTCCGAAAATTGTAACAAAGTCTGGTACTTATAAAGTAAAGAATGCAACAAGAACGCCTTATGCATTAAAAATTCCTGTGGGTTCGGTGAGTTCCAAAGAATACTTTTTAATTGAAAATCGTGAAAAATGGGGTTACGATAAATTTTTGCCACGCCCGGGAATTATTGTTTGGCATGTCAATGAAAACCAGGATTCAAATCGCGATGAAAGAAGAAAATTGCTAGATGTTGTGGAAGCTTCACCAGATGGTGATTTAGATAAGCCATGGGGACAGCATCGTCCAACCTGGACGCATACGTTTTATAAAAGTGGAGTTAATTTCATTAACGATAATACAGTCCCTTCTACGAGGTTAAGTAATGGCAGACCTTCCGGAATTGAGATTAAAATTTTATCCGAACCTGGGGATGTGATGAAAGTAAAAATTAAACGTCCTAAAATTTTTGATCCGGGTGGACCTGTTACTTCTGTGGACTATGATAATTACAAAATGGGAGCTTTTTATTATTTAGCTTTTGGGCGTGGACAAGAGCCTGCGGTTCGGTTCGAGGCACACTCACCTACAGTGTTTGAACTATCCGCACTTGTGTATTATACAGGTAATTTTCGTAATTCGGATCGGTTTAAGTTCAGAGTTTATTCTGCAGAAAAATCTGGTTCAGACTATGTGCCGGGACGAAAGGTGTATGAATCACCATGGCTTAGGCCAGATGTGAATACTTCCAAACGATATAAGATGGTTCATCATACAATTCGAAAGGAGAAGGGGATTCAACCCGGAAATGTATTTTTTGTATCCTTTGTTCCAAAAAATACCCGGCCAGAATTAGCCATTACATTTACACGACCTGGATCGGGTCATAGTTATGTAGTAAGTGCATCTGAGGTGCGGCGTATGCCAAATGATAATTTTATTATTCGAGCAACCCTTGCTGCAAAAGGGAAAGCGCCAAAGGCAAATTTAGCTACAAGGAATGACCGTGTTGTTCAGAAAATGTTTAAAGCTAAAAGACTTCGGGATAGAAAAAGATATCGTCAGGCATTTTTGATGTATAAAGATGTTTTACAAAAAATGAGCAAAGAAAAGTATAAGTACCAGGAGTGGATTCCGGTGGCCGTTACGGGGCTTGGTGTTTTAGCATATCGCTTACGGTATTATGATGATGCTATTTATGCATTTAAAATTGGTTTAGAAATGGCAGAATATGCAAAAGCAAAAAAGCAAATGGCTATTTTACATGAGAATTTAGGCGAGAGTTACTATCACAAAGAGGATTATGAAAAAGCAAAGGAGCATTTAGAAAAATCTCTTGCCTTAAAAAACGAGCTAAATATTGGCGGCCAACTATTAACAGAAAGTTATGTTTGGTTAGGTCGTACGTATAAAGCTCTTGGAGATAAGTCCAAAGCAGCAGAATACTTAAAGAAAGGATTAGAACTAGCAAAACAAGAGAATGATACAGAGCATATTGAAATGGCGAGTGCCGCGTTAAAAGGATTATAATGAAACTAAGAACTGAATTTTTGTTAGCTGCGTTACTTGTTCCTTTCTTTACATTTGTTTTTACTTGGCAATACTTTACTTCTTCGCCTGCAACGGTGTATGCAAGTAGCTCTTTGCAAAATCCGCGGGCATTTTTGTTTGTAAAAGGAAACCTAAGACGCTATGTGTACACCCGTAGCTTTAAAAGGATGATTCGGCAATTTCGCAGCAATAAAAAATTAGCGAAATTTTTAGATACGCCAATGGGAAAAGATTTTTTAAAATCCCCCCCTTTGGCCAGCATAGCAGAAATTACAGACCTTATTGGTCTTTTGGGAGATGGTGCAAAATGGGAAATATTATTCCAAATATTTCCTGCAGGAATGTATTATGCTTCTTCGGAGATTGGATCGAGTTTTGTTGCACCTCTTTCTAGGTTGGGCGTAAAAATTTTTAGACCACTCATTCGCAAGGATGTTTCAGGATCCTTAACTATTTACCGAAATATGCTTATTTACTCTACTTGGCTAGAAGGGCAAAAAAAACGTTTAGATGCCCCACAAAAGGTTGCTAAAAAAATTTGGCTTTCTGCTAAAAACAGCGATTTAATCCTTTCTTTTTCGGGAGAGAAAGAAAAACAGCCAGGGTATGCGAATATCTCGGATGCTCTTTTAGGAATGTTATTTCCTAGCAAATATATATCAGAAAATGAAATGGTAATTCGGGGAACAAAGTCTGGAGTCAGTATTACGTTTGTGGGTAATTTAACTAAAGATGGAGATGAATTGCTTACAAAATATGCAAATAGACCATATCGCTGGCCATTATTTTTATCCGGGAAAAAATTCAATGTAATGGTGGAAACAAAACTACCACCGAACTTTTGGGCAAGTTGGGTAGGTGCCTCTCTTGCGGTTTCCACAGAAAAAGGGGTTGGGCTAGCAGCTCATAAGTTAATAGCCGATTATGGATTTCTTTTTCCGGAAGCTTTTTTTTATTGGGGCAAGAACGAAACATGGGATGAATTTTTTACCTCTGTATTTAAAGTTGGAAATTATAGCACGTATTATGATAAGCAAGGAGCTTATGTTGTAAAAAGAGTCCGATACGCATACTATCGCGGTAAAGACTATTATCTTTTTGAGCCCCATTTAAAAAATCTAAAGAGCGGCTATAGCCTTTGGGGGAGTTTACCTACTATTTTTAATGCGGGTTATTCTTTACTCAACCGTCCAAAGAGAAAAGACGTAATTTTTAAAAATTTTATAAAACCACCAGGGGTTACTGTATTAAAAGGGTATTGCCAAATCGGAAAATTTTTAAAGCTTTCTTTGCCAGCTTTTCGCAAAATAGAAGTGGTGGACAACCCCGCCGCTTATGATGATTTTTTAGCAACCTTAAAAAAAAGTATGCCATATATAGAAAATAGCTATTTACGTGGACAGATTGTAAAACATCGCAACCGCATGCGTGGGTTTGCAGAATGGAAATTTTATTGACGCATTAGCAAAGTTTGGAAAAAATTAATGAAATTATTGAAATTATTCACAATATTTCGGAAAGAACAAATATGCTTGGCTTAAATGCCACCATTGAAGCAGCCAGAGCAGGAGAAAAGGGTAGGGGATTTGCTGTGGTTGCCGAAGAAATTTCTAAATTAGCCGAGCGTACAAAAAATTCCATTACCAATATTGTTTCTTTAATAGAAGAAAGTAATACAAAAGTGCTATCCGGAGAAAAAGCCAATATTAAACTCGATGATATTTTGCACCAAATGAAGCAAGTAGCCGAAACAGAATGGAAAAATGCTCAAAGTATTTCCAATGAGGCAAGAAAACATGTTAATGAAATTCAAGAAATTGATACTTTTTTAAGCAACATCCGGCAAGTCACACAAAATGCATTTGATGCTTTTAAAAATTTTCAGTCATCCTTTCAGGTAATTCAGGATGCTATCGGGGAAATTCACAAAGCAACCGGAGAGGAAAAAGTTATCTCTAAAAAACTCGTGAATATTTCTTCTACCC
>RFJE01000127.1 GCA_003695005.1 Candidatus Hydrogenedentota bacterium
AAGTTAACTTGGTCGGATTTCAATTTATGTAAAAAATAAATCAATTACTTTAAAGGCAATCGCAAAAAAGGCTATTAAGCTAATTAACCACCTTGTTTGGCTGGTAAGCACTTTATGCAAGTCTACAAGTTGCGTTTGCATGTCAGTAAATAACTCCCGTATGCTTACAAGTTGCCGATTTACATCTACAATTTTATCTTCAATCCGCTCAATACGATTTTCTACCTGTTCAAAGCGTTTGTCCACCTGCTCAAAACGTTTGTCCACCTGTTCAAAGCGCTCATCAACTAGATCAAAGCGTTTATCGACCTGCTCAAAGCGCTTGTCTACCTGTTCAAAACGTTTGTCCACCTGTTCAAAGCGCTCATCAACTAGATCAAAGCGTTTATCGACTTGCTCAAAGCGCTTGTCTACCTGTTCAAAGCGCTCATCATATTGCTTTAAGTAGTGGAACATTTCTGCACGGATTTCTTCGCGAAATTTTAATAGTTCCGCTCGCATTTCTTCGCGAAAATTTGACATTTCTTCTTGCAAAATGCGAATAAACTTTTCCCCTAATAACTCATAGAGATAGTCGCTTTGCTCCTTAAGCGCTTTTTCTAAAACCTCTATAAGCTCCTTACTTGCTTCCTCGCCTAATGACTTTTGCAAAGCCTTTGGTAAAACAACAATTGGCATGTTTACAGTATATACAAAATCAATCAAAATGTCCATTAAAATTTAAACTAAATCCATTTCAATGGCAAAGCGAATGGCCTCTTGCGAGTTTTGAAATTCCATTTTTTCCATTAAATTCGCACGGTGAGTCTCTACAGTACGGACACTAATTCCTAACTGTTCCGCCATTTCTTTATTTGTCATCCCATTTCCTATCATGATAAGAATTTCTTTTTCTCGCGGGGTAAGTAAATCTAAACGAACTTTTGCATCCTGTAATGCATTATACTCTTCTGTAATCGTGCTGAGTAGATCCGCAGAATAAGCTTTGCGTCCTTGCATTACATTTTTAATACTACGAATAATTTCTTCAAAAATATCATCCTTTAAAATATAAGCATCCACATCTTCTGCCAGTACTTTCCTTACAAAAGGCTTATCCTTATGCATCGATAGTACTATAATTTTTAAGCCAGGAAAACGATTCTTTAATACCCGAATTGCTTCAATGCCACCTAGTTTTGGCATGGATAAATCGGTAATAACAATATTACAATCAATGTCTTCTAAAATGTCCACCAGTTGTTCGCCATTGCCGGCTTCTGCCACAACATCCATTCCATTTTCTTCTAATAGTTTTCGTAAGCCATAGCGAAAAACTTCGTGGTCATCTGCAATCACAATTTTAGGTGTTTTGCTCATACGTTAAAACAACCGTAGTTCCTTTACCTTTTTTGCTGTCAATCAGAACCTGTGCTCCGGCAAGCCATCCCCGCTCTTTCATTAACTTTAAGCCTAAACCGGATTTTCCTTTTAATTGATCCGGATGAAAGCCAACCCCATCATCTTGAATTTTTAATGTGAATTTTCCATTTTTATGTTCACTAGTTACCCTAACTTGTTTTGCCTTTGCATGTTTTGCAATGTTATTTAAACTTTCCTGTACGATACGATAGACATTAATTTGCTGTAAACTATTCCATGGCGGAAAAGATTCATCGATTTCGCGATGAAGAGAAATGCCACTGCTTTGCTTAAATTTTTCTAAAAGTTGGTTGAGTGCTGTTGCTAGGCCTAAATCTTTTAAGCCAGGTGGTGCAAGCCGATGCGAAATTTCTCTTGCTTTTTGGATAACGCTCTCTGCACTTGTTAAACAAGTGGATAAGTACTCGTGTAGTTTTTGTTCTTTTTCAGATGCCGTTAAATCGGAATTTTCTAACTCGGATAAACTTTGCTGTAAAAGCATCTTCATTAAGAAAAGGGATGAACCTAAATCATCATGAAGCTCGCCCGCTAATAAACTCCTCTCTTCTTCTTGGATTTCAATAATTCGGTGAGAAAGCTCTCTTATTCTTTGTTTAGCTTCCGTAATTTGTGTTAAATCGTGCATAATGCCAATAAAATAAATTTCTCCCTCTTGCTTTAATTCTCCGACAGAAAGATAGGCCGGAAATAAATTACCACTTTTATGTCGAACAGGCACTTCTCTTCCTATGCCAATAATCCGCTTTTCTCCAGTAGATAAATACCGCTGAATATAATCATCATGCTTTTCTTTGTGAGGTGAACTCATGAGCATATTTACAGGCTCGCCAATAAGCTCTTCTTTTGTATAGCCAACAAGTTTGCACGCTGCTTCATTTGCGTCTTGAATAATCCCATTTTGGTTAATGACAATAACCCCATCGACCATAATGTCCGCTAAACAAGCCGATAATGTTTGAAGGGTAATGCTCATTGGAATCTCTGAAGTTCTCTTTTCGCCTTTTCCATTTGATCTTCCACAGACTGACTCGATGCACTTCCTTTGCCTCGTTTGCTCTTAAAAGCAAACTCTACAGTACGCACTTCTTGCGGAATATGAATGCCCTCTGGCAAAACAGATTTCCATTTTTCTTCCGGTAAATTTTCTAAATCGTATTGCCCCTCTTCGCATGCTTTTACTAATCGGCCAACAATTTCATGTGCTTCTCGGAAAGGAATGTTATACTCGCGAACTAGGTAGTCTGCAATGTCGGTCGCTTGAGCAAAGCCTTTGTTTAAATTTTTTCGTACTTTTTCCGGAAAAAATTCTGTA
>RFJE01000128.1 GCA_003695005.1 Candidatus Hydrogenedentota bacterium
AACATACATGGAGGAGTTAAGCAAACATTTATCTATCTTGAACGAAGACTTTAAGATATTGCAAGAAAAGCAAATTCTTAACTTGCAAAATTTTAAGCAGCAAAGATCGAATACCGACATAACCGCTTATTTAGACCAAATTGCCTACAGATTCATGAAGCTTCAAGAAACCTTTGGTAAAGCCCTCCGTACTTACTTTAATTTACAAGCAGAAAATATAGATACACTTTCCATGATTGATTTAGTACGGCTAGCTGAAAAAAGAAATTTACCAATTACGGAGGAAGCCTGGCAAAAATGGAGAGAATTGCGAAATGTATTTGCGCATGAATATAGTAGCCATGAGGAGGAAATTTTTGACGCTTTAAATGAAATTAAGGAATATCTACCACAGTGGAAAGAGTTAAAAGAAGCCTTAGAGCGGAGAATACAATGAGCGTATTACTAAAAATTACAGAAAGCCGAAAAGAATCTATTGCTAAAGAAAAAGTTTACGCAAACCGGGAGATGCAGCCTACAAAAAGGTCGTTTTTGCAAGCTCTGAGTCGAGGTCAAATGCCTGCTTTAATTGCAGAGTTAAAGCGAAAAAGTCCTTCTAAAGGAGAAATTCGACCAGGCGCAACCGTTCGTCAAGTGTATGAGTGGTATAGGCCGTATGCGTCGGCTATCTCGGTTTTAACGGAGCCTAATTATTTTGGAGGTTCTCTCGATGATATTGCCAAAATGCGCGAACTAACGGATAAGCCAATATTACGCAAAGACTTTTTAACTGATCCTATTCAAGTTTATGCTGCACGATATTTTGGAGCCGATGCTTTTTTAGTGATTGTAAGTGCGGTTTCGGATAACCAACTACAGGAATTACTTGCTGCGGGGAATGAGTTAAATATGGATGCTCTTGTGGAAACAGAGTCACCAGAAGATATTGAGAGAGCAGCTGCAGCAAAAGCAAGGATCATTGGTTTTAATAACCGCAACTTGCATACGTTAAGTGTCGAT
Source organism: Candidatus Hydrogenedentota bacterium (assembly GCA_003695005.1). Classification (GTDB taxonomy): domain Bacteria; phylum Spirochaetota; class Leptospiria; order Turneriellales; family J094; genus J094. Next base: position 1,000 of record RFJE01000128.1, read on the forward strand.
GTAAAGCGCTGCAGCGAAGCTCTTCCCCTTTTATTGCAAACCGGTGCAAAAAAGCTAGTGGCAGAATCCGGTTTTTCCACGAGAGAGGATTTAGAAACGCTGCCACAAGAATTTGATGCTGTACTAATGGGCACAACACTGATGCAAGCAAAAGATCCAGCTGCAAAATTAAAAGAGCTCTTTCGCTAATATTAAATAGTGACACATTTTTCTCTTGATTACGTTTATATAATGACTTGCATTTGCACCAAATGCTTGAAGCTATTTTCAGGGGGAAAAATGTCAACGCCAGAGGAAATACGTAAGTGGGAAAAAGAGATCGAGGAAGCAGAGGAGGAGTGGTTTTCAATGCAGGAAGCGAGTACGTGGGAAATCGATTGGAGCCAAATACCCGAAGCCGAAAATTTAAGTGATAGCGAAAAAGCCATGCTAGAATTACTCATCGAAGAAGAAATGCTTTATAAAGATGGGATGAATTTACGGGGAGAACCCGTTGCTATTCCTAAAAGAAAGTCATGGTTTAAACAAAGTGTGCAAGACAAAAATTTTATTACAAGATAAAGAAAAGGAATTCTCATGATGAGCAATTTTCCCTATTGTGAATCTAGATTAAGCGATTCTCGGTGTTTCGCCGAGAATCGCTGTCTCCTCATGAGCCCCTTAAGTATTTTCTTGCCTTACCCTGCGAATTGATAAATAGGACCAACCCCTTCTTCAAAGCCCTTAAAGACAACGGGATCGTCTATTTTTACAGAGTTAGGATCTTCATAATCCACAATAGCGGAAAACCGCATGCCATCTTTTGTTTCGACAATGGCGAGAACGTATGGTGCTCGTGATTTTAACGGACCTGCAGGTACAAAAGTATGTACGGTATAAGAGTAAATCTTTCCACTTGCTTCTGTTTCAATTTGCTCAATATCTTCGCTGCCGCATTTTGGACAGCAGAAAATTCCTACAGGGTGCAAAAAACCGCATGAATTACATTTTACTGCTTCTAATGTGGTTTGCATTATTCCCCCCTTTGTAAAATATGAACCGTACTTACAGCACCAGGTCCACCAAGGACGTGAGTAAGAGCAAATTCTGCACCTTTTACCTGACGGTCTTCTGCTTCGTCTCGCAATTGAAACGTCATTTCGACAATTTGACCGGTACCTGTGCATCCAATAGGATGACCTTTTGCGGAAAGTCCACCAGATGTATTCACTGGTAATTTTCCACCTAAACGGGTATGACCTTCTTCGGTAAAAGGTCCGCCTTTGCCTTTTTCTACAAAGCCTAAATCCTCAATATTCATAATTTCGGTAAAGCTAAAGCAATCGTGACACTCCACAACATCAATATCTTCGCGAGAAATGCCTGCCATTTCAAAAGCTTCGTTTGCAGCATTGACAGTAGCAGGCATGGATGTAGCACTTTCTCGAACGGCCACGGTAAACGAGCCACCGCCGTGACCAGAACCAATCACTTTTACGAGCTTGCCATCGGTTCTTAATTCTTTTGCTTTTTCTTTAGTTGTTAAAATAACAGCAGCAGCGCCGTCGGAGACAAGGGATACTTCCTGCGTGCTAAATGGCGAAGCAATGATAGGTGATTTTAAAATTTTTTCGAGCGTAACAGGTTTTCTTTTTTGTGCATACGGATTTAAGCTTCCGTGATATTTATTTTTTTCCGCAACCATAGCTAATTGCTTTCGAGTCGTACCATACTCATACATGTGACGATTGGCAAACAAAGCAAACATCGTTGACCCATTCATTCCAAGTCCGCCTTCGTAAATATAATCTACACCAGCTTGTGCGCCATGTAATTGTTCTTCTAGCGGGACTTCATCTAATGGTACGTTCATTTTTTCGACTCCCATGACCATGACGGCATCGTACATTCCGGATGCAACGGCCATAAAACCCTGTCGGAAAGCAATGCCACCGGATGCACAAGCTCCTTCTACTCGCATAGAGGCGGCATGTTGCATACCGAGCGCAGTAGTAGCTAATGCTGCCATTGTATTCTGACGATTGAAGATGTTGCCATTGTAATTGCCCATATACAGTGCTTGTATTTCTTTGCGGTCAATTCCAGCATCGCGAATGGCACCATTCCCAGCTTCAGTAATCATTTGCCGGATTGTTTTATCCTTTAATATACCGTGCTTTGTTTCATAAGCTCCGACGATGTAAACTTCTCT
>RFJE01000129.1 GCA_003695005.1 Candidatus Hydrogenedentota bacterium
ACAATGAATAGGGTATTGTAATGTTGGCAGGGAAACTGATCGAAAGGATTTTTTATGAAAAAAGCTGTCATTACCACTATCCTTATTTTTCTTGTTGTTGTAGTCTATTTTTTTAGGCAAAAACTGACGAATGAATCAGAATTCAAAAAAGTCACCCCAAAACAAGATAGTCCAAATGCAAAACCAAAGGTTGAAAAAAAACCTAGCATAAGAAAGCCCCTTTCCTTAAAAAAACCAGGTTATCGAAAAAAAAGAAGGAGAAAATTGAAGACAACAAGGTATCTGCTTGGGAATGAATTACAATCTTCGGTATCAGCGCGAGATCTTGGCATCCCGCCCGATTTAATTCCCGATGAATTTGGAGATGTACAGCCTAAAGAGCAAAAAATTACCAGTCGAGCCGAAGAGATAGAAAAAGATAAGACAGTAGAAAACAAAGAAAACGAAATTCCCATCCGAGAGTTTCGGGGTATTACGTTACAAGGGTATGATACAAATTCGGATGGAAAAGAAGATACTTGGCTCGCGTATGAAAAGAATCGATTGCACTATGAATTTCTAGATTTAAACTACAACGAAGATCCACAAGAATCACCCAATGCGTATATTACGTATGATATTACAAAAAATAAGCCTTGCATTTTGCAATACGAATATGACTTAGATAGAGATGAAGTAATTGAAAAAAAAGTGGAGTATAAAAATTGCAAAATGTATAAAGTGTACGAAGATACCGATGCCGATGAAAATTTTGATAGTATAATGATTTATGATATTACAAAAAAGAACTGCCCTATTTCGGCGTGGAAAGATTTAGATTTTAATGGAAGACCAAATTATTGGCAGGAATTTAAAAATTGCAAGTTAGTAAAAGAAAGCTGGGATTACAATGAAAATGGACATAAAGAAAGAACCAGAGTCAAAAAAGGAAATGAGTTCATTGAGTACATTGATGGACTCGCAGAACTACAAGAAGGCAAGCTAGAAGAAGAGCGAGGTTTTTTTGATAAAGCGGAAGATCTCTATAAAAAAGCTTTAAAAAAATTTCACCTGGAATTTCAAGGAAAAGACCCTGTGGTAAAATATCTTGTTGGAGAATGCTATGTTCGCTTAGGAAATTTATATTTTGAAAAAGATATGAATAAAGCCCAAGAATACTATGAAACCGCACTTGTTTTAGGAGATGATGCTACAAGAGCTTGGGCTTACCGCAATTTAGGCCATGTATTCTTAAAAAAAGGAGAGTACGAAAAAGCTGCCGAAAACTACCAAGAAGCTATTGAACTTTCCCCATCGGATACGGATACTCTTGATAATTATTTAATTTGCATACGGCAAATGTCAGCAGTTCCTGAAGAAAGTAGCTCATGGCTAGAAGATTTACTAGAAGAAGATTCTCTTTCGGACGAAGCAAAAGAAAAAATAAAAGCTGCCATTGAAGAAATAAAAAAATTACAAGTGTATTCTAAGTGAGTGTTGACGCTCATCCTGAAATGCTTCTCAGTGTGTCTAAAAGATTCATAAAGGAATATGAAAGAAGTAAAGCCTACCTTACGTGGTCAAGATTGGCATAAGCCAGATTGTTATGGATGCGGTCCTGAAAATAAAAATGGCTTACATGCAGAATTTACTTTTGATGAAGAAACAGGCGAAGTACGTTTCCCTTATGTGGCGCCACCGTATTTAAAAGGGGCACCAGGTTATATGCATGGAGGTGCGATTGCCACTTTGCTCGACGAAGCTCAAGGAGCCTTATGTTATCACTTAGGTCACATGATTATGACAGATAAATTAACGATTAAGTACCACAAGGCTACACCTTTAGGGGAAGAAATCTATATTCGCTGCTGGGTGACGGCTGTTCGGAAACGGAGAATGTACACAAGAGGGATTATTTACAATAAAGACGAAGAAGTTCTTGTAAGCTCTTCGGCTGTATGGTACTTGCTTCCGGAGCGGGTTTTAAGAAAATTGTTTAAAGAAGAAAATTGGCCGGAGTCTGAAAGGCAGTATCGTCGTGCTGTTTTAGAAGCCAATCGGCAACGAGCAAAAAAAATCCGACGAAGATTGCGAGAGCAAAAAAAGAATGGAAGCAAACCTCATCAATGAACATATTTTATCTCGCCATGTTGGCCTATCCGATCAGCAATTAATTCAGCGACTTCAAGAACATCCTGGACTATCAATGACAAGTACATTTCCAAATCAAGAAACAGCAGAGAAAGTGATTGCTGCAATTTTGTATAAAAACGAAAAAAAAATTAAAAAATGGCAAAAGATAGCCCCGACAGGGAGCCGTTTAACCCTAAAAAAAAGATTTTTGCGTGTAATTGGGAGAGGTATATACCGCGGGGATAAAAAAGTAAGAAACCGAAAAAAAGCAAAACTTATTTTAATGAAAAATGAAAATCAAGTTCATGTTCTAACAGCATATCCAATTTAAAATTGAAAACCTGCTGCAGCCCCAATTCCCATTAAACGGGTATTAATTTCCACTTGTGCTTCTACACCAAGGCGCATAAAAATTAAATTAAATTCCATTCCTAAAATTAGCCGACTGCCAAAAAAAGGTATTTTTACATCTTCGTTGATTCCAATACTTCCTGTAGAACTTTCGTTGACTACACCTGTAACATCAATGGTACCGGTTAAATCTACTGCGGAAGTAAAACTACCGGACTGCATATCTAAACTCATTCCCACATAAGGGTGAACAACGACTAAATTCCACCAAAGCCGGACTTCCCCCCCACCACCGACATACTTCCATTTTGCTGTCGTGCTTACATCATAAGAGAATGTGTTGACCACACCACCATTGTAAGCATACGAAGTTGTTGTGATTGTCGGACTTTTAATATTGATTTTACCATAGTTGTAAAAAATAAATCCTGCTAAGGATACACCTAAGCCAAATGGTTTATCTTTTTTTAGTAAATAAGAAGCCCGTGTGCGAACATTGCCTAAAGAAACAGATCCAGAAAGATTGCGAGTTGCCGATGTAGAAGGAATGGATAAACTTACTGGTGGAAAAAAGGTTACCCTTAAATCCCAACGAGGAGTAAGTGCAACGCCTACATTAAAAGTAATTCCAAGAGTGGGTAACTTAGAAGGTAGCACATCTGGAGATACTGCAGGGTCAGAGTCGGCTTTCATCGCTTTTGTATTCGAAAACGCAGTTCCCACGCCTAAACCTACATAAAACCCAGGGAAACTTCCCATATTATCTTGTCCAAAGGGGAAGGTTAAATGACTTGTTAACACACTAGCTTGTCCATAATATTTCGATAAAGCTTTCGCATAAGAGCTATAAATACGCTGAAATTCTTGTGCACCTGCTATCGTGGAAGCATCTGTTAAACCAGGCATATTGATTTGCGCCTGCAGAAAATAAGGAAAAAATAAAAAAAGACCAAATAACTTTCGGCAAGTTTGCTTCATAACCTTTAATATAAGACGGCATTTTCTATAAATTATATACGGATATTTTTTAAGCCCCATATTTTGAATACTTAAAAACTTTTTTATTTATTATTTTTTCCATCTCCGTAGCTAGCTTTTTTCCCGAAAGCCCAAAGAAATCTTCTACTTTGCTAATCGTTCCATGTGGAATTGGAATATCAGGGTAACCAAAATGCTGATAATGGATACCAGATAATTCTTCGGCTAAGGTATCTCGAATAAAACTACCAACCCCACCAATAACACAATGATTTTCTACGCAAAAGCAAGCTTTTTTCCCCTGCAGCGCTTTTTTAATGGTTTTTGTATCGAGTGGTTTTATGCTCTTTAAAGATAGAACTTCTGCATCGATACCTTTTTCACTAAGAAAATTGGCAGCAGAAAGAGCATTATCCACCATACTGCCTTCTGCTAAAATTAAAATATCTTTGCCTTTGCGTAAAATTTCGCTTTGGTAAGGCGAATAATTTTTAGGGGGCTTAAAAAAATCTTTGTCCTCCAAAAAAGAAGCAGGAAAATCCTTGCGAGGATAACGAATACTTACAGGCATTTTATCTTTTTTTGTAGTGAGCATCATCCAGCTTAATTCTTTTGGGTTATTTGCCGACAAAATGCGAATATTAGGAAGAGGTAACATATATGCAATATCATAAATCCCTTGGTGAGTCTCTCCGTCACCGCCAACGCAACCGGCTCTATCGAGTAAAATTTTTACGGGTAAATTCATAAGAACAATATCTTGGATGAGCTGGTCATACCCGCGCTGCAAAAACGTGGAATAAATGCATAAGTAAGGATGAAGTCCAGATCGAGCGAGCGCTCCTGCAAAAGCGGTGGCATGCTGCTCAGCAATACCAACATCGTGAAACCTTTCCGGAAAAAGATCCGCAAATTCCGTAAGGCCAGATCCTTCTTTCATTGCGGGTGTAATGGCCACAAGCTTTTTATCCTTTTTAGCAATATGGATTAAAACTTTACCAGCATATTTACTAAACGAATACCGATCGGCGCTAGTAACCATTTTTCCGGATTTTGTTTCAAAAGGCTTTACCCCGTGATACTTAACAGGATCTGCTTCTGCGGGATTATATCCTTTTCCTTTTTTTGTAACTACATGTAATACCGTTGGCTCGTTTAGTCCTTTTAACTGGCGAAAAATTTTTACAAGGCCTATTACATTATGACCGTCTTGTGGCCCAATATAGCGGAATCCAAGCTCCTCAAAAAAAGCATTATCAATGAGCAATGTTTTCATGCTATTGCCAAAGCGCAAAAGCCAACGAAGCACAATGGGCCCTATTACCGGCAGCCATAGTAAAAATTTCATAATCCTTCTTCTACTTTTGCGGTAATAGCGAGAAGCAATTAAACGATTTAAACTATAACTTAATGCACCGACATTTGGCGAGATGCTCATTTCATTGTCATTTAAAATAACTAAAAAAGGATTTTGAGTATGACCCGCGTGATTCATGGCTTCAAAAGCCATGCCACATCCCATCGAAGCATCGCCAATAATCGCAATCACATCGTAAAGGTCCTTATTTGGATTTTGTTTAATTAAAGTATCTCGCGCCACTGCTTCGCCTAATGCCTGCGAAATGGAAGTACCGGCATGACCGGTTTCGTATAAATCATGCTTCGATTCAGACTGTTTTGGAAAACCACTGATCCCTTTCCACTGCCGTACCGATTTTAAATCATCTTTTCGGCCTGTTAGAATTTTATGCACATAAGTTTGGTGGCCAACATCCCAACAAAACCTATCTTTCGGGGAATCAAATACATAATGCAAAGCTACTGTTAGCTCCACAGTTCCAAGATTTGATGCTAAATGTCCGCCTGTTTGGCTTAGTGTATTTAATAAAAAATTTCTAATTTCATCAGATATCAAAATATCCGATTTCTATCTAAACAATTATTTC
>RFJE01000130.1 GCA_003695005.1 Candidatus Hydrogenedentota bacterium
AATGAGGATGATTTAATTCGATCTACCCTAGAAGATACTATGAGACATGCTTTACGCGATATTTTGAAAACTTGTAAAGAGTATCAGGTTTCTTCTTTAAGGGAAGGAGCTTATATTTTTGCTTTACACCGGATTGTAGAGAATTATCGCTCCTTAAGGATTTTTCCATGAGGGTAGGGGATATGGATATTCTCGCCAAAGAGTCTGTGCCATACACAAGCTCATAGGAGGGAAAAAATGCCAAAGAAAATAATTCTAGCGATCGTTGGGGTCTTCTTAATAATTCAACTCATTCCTGTGGATAGAAACAATCCCCCTGTAAGCGAGGAATGGAATCCCGATCGGGAAATAAAGCAAATAATACAAAAGTCTTGTTATGACTGTCATTCTAATAAAACAAAATGGCCATGGTATTCTTATGTTGCACCGGTTAGTTGGCTTGTAGCACATGATGTAAAGGAAGGCCGAGAAGAGCTTAATTTTACAGAAATGGATCGGTATTCGGAAAGACGCTTTAAGAGGAAATTGCGTCATGCTTTAGAAGAAGTATATGAAAAAGAAATGCCTTTACCCATTTATGTGCTCATGCATCCGGAAGCAAAAGTTACGGATGAAGAATTTACGAAATTAAAAAATTATTTAGAAAAAGAGTACAAGATTGAATGGAGTCCTGAAAATGAAGATCATGAAGAAGAATAAATTTCGTTTAGGAGTCAAAATGATGACAATTTGTTGGATTTTCTCTTTTTTGCCATTTTGCAAAAAAAAGCAGGATGCTAATACACACATGCACAAAACCCCCTTTGAAGAATTGGTTCAACGTTTTGAATCGCCTGATCGAGACAACTGGCAAAAGCCGGAAAAGGTTCTTGATGTATTAGAGCCATTAGAAGGAAAAACAGTATTAGACATTGGAGCAGGGACAGGCTATTTTTCCATTCGGTTAGCCAAGCGAAAAGCACATGTTCTTGCTGCCGATACCGATGAAAAATTTCGCAAGTATTTACAGGAACGATTAAAAAAGCTAGATGCCGAAATTGCGAGTCGGATTCACAGTATTGCGGTTCAGCCGGATAAAATTGAGTTAAAGCAAAAAGTAGATGCCATTTTAATTGTCAATGTGTATCACCATATTGATAATAGGGTGGAGTATCTAAAAAATTTAAAAAAACTTTTAAAGCCCAAAGGGGTTATTTTAGTAGTAGATTTTTTTAAGAAAGAGTTACCAGTTGGCCCACCTGTACATATTAAGCTAGCAAAAGAAACCGTGATGCAAGAATTTAAGGAAGCTGGTTATTCTCTTGAAGAAGAGCCTTTAGGTTTGCCTTACCAATATGTCATCAAAGCAAAGTGAATTTCTAGCAAACCAAAAAATTCTTGCCATAATAAGAAAAAATTAACTTATTGGTATATGAAGTCTTGGAAAATTTTTTTAAGTATTTTTCTTCTTTTTTTTGCGTTCCATAAGCAGTATGTCTATGCACAAGATGATTATACTGACGAAGAATATAATACCGAGGAAGACTATAGTAAACACCAAGAGGAGAAACCTAAAATTAAAATTGTCAAGCAACAAAAGAAAGGAGAAGACGAAAATTTAGAGCTTTTACTTCCCTTTGATAATGATGAGCTTCCCTTTCGGCCAAAAGAAGAAAAACGGCGAAAAAATGTATATGGGGATAAGTCCGTTAAGGATAAAATTTTAGATGGGATGGAGTATCAAATTGGTTTTATTGCAGAAGGAGCTTGGTTTAATAATGCCGATTTGCGAAAACTCGACGAAACTACTACGTATTCCATCCAAAATACAGACGATAAAATTGCTGTAGCTCTTTCTCGTTTGTATTTAAGTTTTTTCTTCCCTTTAACAGATGATTTATTCTTTAACACAAATTTCTTTGTAAATGGTTTTTGGGGAAATGATCAACTCGCAGGTGCATCGAATAATAATAATTCTGCTTCTACTTCTTCTGGGGCCAACCCATTTAATATTGGAGAGCTTAATTTAGAGTACATTTTTTATGCTAGTGGGGATACGGAATACAGCATGAAACTGGGTCGTCAATTTTTTTCTATCGGCGGATTAAGCACAGATTTTATGCTTCGGGATTATCTTGATGCTTTAACTGCGAAAGCAAATTTTAACAAACAATTGGAATTAAAGTTATTAGTGGTTGATTTTTACCAAATGGCTGGAGATCATACGGAAGAAATCAACTATGTCCGTTACTTATCTCATGATGATAGTCGTGTGGATAATTTTGATGGAGATGTAAATACTATTCGTACAGGGGCTGTGTTTACTGTAAGTCGAATTTTAAAAGATTTTGCAAAAGTGAGATCTATGGACTTATCTTCTGCCGTATATGGATTTTATGCTCGTTATGGTGCGGTAAGAGTCAGTGGGTCTGATAGGACAAATCTTGGAACAACGGGAAATTTTGCGGATAATGACTATGTAATGCTTTTTGGAAATCGCTGGATTTTCCAAACCGACCCTAGCAAAAGTGGGCTTGTTAAGTTTTATTTAGATGGTGCTCTTTCTAGCGGAATCGATAGGAAACTTACAAGCGTAAGTGGCGAAAGTAGAGATATTGATACAAATGGTTTTGGCGCTGGTGGTGGCATTACATATAATACTTCGAAAATGCTTCGTAGCATTAAATTTGCTATTATCACCGATGCTTTTTTCGCGAGTGGTGCTAAATACGATTCGGAGGGCAACCAAACTTCTCATGGTTTTGTAAGCTTTAAGGGCTCCCATACCGGAGGGCTTTTATTAAATCGAAATTGGGGTGTGCATCCTTCGGCTTACACAGCCACCAATGGAATTGATGATTTCCCGCATGAAAAAGACAGAAAAGCAGGAACTCTAGCATTACACGGCGGTTTATCAAGTGAACTTTGGGAAAAAACAACCATTGGAATTGATTACTGGTATTTAAAAGATACAGGTTCATCTTCGGTACAGAATCCCGATTCCACGGTCACGAAAGCACAGAGTCGATTAGGTAAAACGTTAGGGCAGGAAATGGATTTTACGGTGGAGCATCACGTGAATCAATTTTGGAAAGTGTATTTTACAGCGGGTATCTTTTTACCGGGATCTTATTACCAAACCCCGGGTATTAAGCCTGATTCGCCTTATGGGTCAGATTCTTTTGTTGGTTTCTTGCTGGGTTCTGAACTCGTATTTTAGTGCAGAGAAAAAGTAAATTATTTTCGGGGAAAAGGATTCATGTTTTTGAAATAGAATATGATTCTATACTGATTGAATTATATAATCCAGAAAGACGCAATGCCATGGATTTACAGATGGCAGAAGAAGCCGCTCAAGTATCTTCTCATTATCAGGATTGGGACCCTCGCTGCGCTGTACTAACTGGAGCAGGAGAAGCTTTTTCAGCAGGGGGAGACTTAAACCTTCTCATTTCTCTAACAGAAAAGCCCGC
>RFJE01000013.1 GCA_003695005.1 Candidatus Hydrogenedentota bacterium
AGCCCTTAACTTATTAGTTTATGGTACCCTTACACAAGGTTGGCAAACAGTAGCTCATCCTAAAATTCCGGGTAAAGTTATTAAAAAGAAAGGCATGGTACCGGATCTATATGTAAAAATGAAAATGGGAAAAGCCAAGCGAGAAGCCATTTTCCAAAATCATGCAATATCTGGCTTTTTTGGTTTAAATGTTCATTTGCTCGATAACATTGCGAAAGGATCTATCAACATAGATCATTTTAACTATGATGATAGTAAGCTTACAAAAGTTAGTGATATTAATATGAAATTTCCTTTTGAATACAATTTAGCCTATCGCAAAACATTGAATTTAACAGCAGCCAATAAAGAACGTATTATTAAAAATTACAGTTTTACAAAGCCCTTTAACTTTACTATCCACTCTGTACAAATAGCACATCCTTTTCCGGGGAAAGATCCAAACACAGGTAAAAAGTTACCACCCAAGCCATTTATGCTGATTTATCCACAGGGTAAGTATAATGGTTTTAGTATGCGGATGGAATTTAAGGACAATGTGTTTCAGATTCCTGCATTACAAATTTTTATGTTAAATGGTTTAATAACAGCAAATGATATTTTATTTAATTTAGGTACCTTTAACCCAAAAACAATGGAGCTTGTGGCAGCTTTGCAAGTAAAAGAGCTCGACTTAAAACAACTCATGGATCCCGAAAAAGCAAAAGCTATTAAAGATGGAGCCATTAGTATGGACATGTTTTTTACAGGACGAGACTTTTCGGATCCCTTACAAAATCTAAAGGGATATGTTTCTATTTATAAAATTGGGGATGAGTTTGCAAAACAAGGTTTAAAAGTAGTAAAGCCAGATTCCAACTTTCTTGTTGATGCGATTGTGGATAATACCATCACCGTTACTAAATTTGAATTAGACTTAAAAGAAGGTCTTGTTTATGCTCGGGTTTACATGAAAAAAGGGTTTATTGCTAAAGGGTTAATTGCACCAGCAGGAGAGCAAATTATCCAAGAGCGAATTCCTATTGGAGAATTCTTAAACAATGCTAGTAAGCAAGCTGCTGTGTATGGCAGCAAAGAAGAAAAAGGTAAAGAAAAGCCAACAGGATAATTGTGCAAGAGCCGAAAAAGTTTCGATATGATCCAGAAATTCGTTACGATGAAATACGCGAAGACGATGACGCAGCTTGTATTGAAGCCTTAAAGGAATTTAAAAAAGGTTTTTTATATCCACAAGAAACTCATGTATTAAATGCTGATGGTTTACGAAAGTATATAAATTCAGCATCGGTTACACCTGACATACGTGCGGATTTCCGTTTTAAGCAAAATGATATTGAGCAAGCACTCAATGAAATTGTTCGTCAATATTCCGAACTCGAAGCTGCGCTTGATGAAAAGAATTTAGAAACCGCTGCGACTAGAGACTATTATAATATTTTTCAATCAGCAGATATATTACCAGAAAAGTTAGATTACGTAAAATTTTTAAAAACCTATGAAGCATTAAAGTGGTTTAATAAACGAGTAAGGGAGCAGTGGCAAATCATTCGCGAAATTTTTGAAGGGATAAAAGTAAATACTTTTAATGAGCTTTTTTTAGAGCAAGTCTTATTGTATAAAACATATCCGCGTCTAGAATTATGCGATATGACAGATCTTTTGCTGCGTCGCATGGCCTATATTTTAAAAATTAAAAAAGAAAAAGAAGAAGGTTCTAGGATTGTAGCAGAAGGGGAATACACATCTGTAATTCGTTACGGTCTTTCTACCATTTTTCAACCGGATTTAAAAGACGTTTTGTCCGGCATAACGGAGATCAAAAAGGAAGAAAAAAAGAAAAAAATTACTTCTTATGCGGATGTCAAAGACTCTGCCATTGTCAATCCCTATCTTTTAGATACAAGGGGGGATAGACATTTTAACCAAAGTTATTTATACATTTTACAAGTAAACCAGGACAAGCTCGCCATTGAAAGGCAGAGAATCCAAAAAGCAGTTTATATTGAAACTCATTTAGGAGCGGAAGAAACGGCGTTAAGGCAAGACTTAATTCGAAAATTTATTTCCACAGCAAGAAGCAAAAACAGAGCAGAAGAGTATAAAGAGTTTTTGTTTGAGTACTTTAACTTTACCTGTGAATCGATTTTATTACATTTTATGGATTTTGACGAAGATAAAAAGAAATTATTTTTATACCATTTAGGCCCTATTTATTTTTTAAAAATGGTCATGCACTTTATGCGAGAAGGACGGACGGGCTTTATTCATCGCCACTATTACAAAGACCAAATGTTGCGCGAGCTTCCATTTAATTTTTTAAAATATGTTTTAATTCAGTGGTGGGACACCAATATCTTTCAGAAGACCACAAAAGCAAATCGCAATTCTTATGAAATTTATCTATCATTTGTACAAAAAATGGCTACTATGTGGCTTGCAGAGCGGGATAAAGTTATAGAAGGCATTCAATCGGATAATATGCTGCGCCGTGCTTATGAGGCACATGATCATAAAACCTTAATGCCGTATGTGGAAAATGTAGTTTCGTATTTATATGCTACTTTGTTTGTAAGATTTTTAAGTCAAGACTTTATCTTCTTACCCGAAGGCCGACTCAAGAAGTTAGCCGGTGGAGAAAGTATCACGATATGATTCGTTGGCTTCCTGCTGTCTTGCTATTTCTTCTTTCTTGCTCTCGCCTATTGCCACCCAAAAGGCCAGATGTGCCTGCATCGAATGTGCTTGTTGCTACCACGACAGATTTTACCACGGGTTTTTTGTCAGTAATGGATTTAAGTACTTATAAAGTTTATTCCGCAATTGAGCCCATTCACTCCGATGCTGTGGTTCGTTATGAAAACGGATCTTTCTTTGTCATAAATCGTCTAGGCGCCGACAACATAGAAAAACTAATTCCACAGACTAGTTTTTACCCCGCGTATGAAGTAAGTGTTAGCTCAAAAGCAAATCCACAGGACATCGCTATAGTTTCGAATACTTTAGCAGCGATTAGCTTATATGGAAAAAACTATTTGCTCTGGGTCAATCCCGAAACCGGTCAGGAAGTTGGTCGAACCGATTTATCTTCCTTTGCCGATGATGATGGACTTCCGGAAGCCTCGGGATTAATTTACGAAGCTGGGAAAATCTTTTTAACTGCGCAAAGACTCAATCGAAATACATCTGGCTATTGGCTGCCTGTAGGTACGAGTTATTTATTAGAAATTTCGCCTATTACAAAAAGCGTAGAAACTGCATATCCTCTTCCTTTTGCCAACCCTGTATCGGATATTGTGAGTGATGGTACTTCGCTTTATATGGCTGCACCAGCAACCTTTGCTGCTAGCTTTACCGCAGACGGCGGGATTGTGCAGCTTGATTTAGCCACTCGTTCTTTTCAGACTTCGCCGTTAACAGAAACACAAACGGGATATGAAATTTCGGATTTGTGTTTTTCGAATAATAAATTGTTTCTTCTTGGCCTCGCTTCTGATTATTCCTCTATCTTAGCGGTGTTTGATAGAAATACACAAAGCTTATCCACCTTAAAAACAATCCCGTCATCGGAAGGTGGTTTTTTTTCCGGACTCATTTGTGATAGCTTACACGTATATGTGGGAGATCGAACCATCACAAATCCAGGAGTTCGTATTATCGATTCCGCTACAAATGCAGTTGGAAATCCTATTTCTTTAGGATTACCACCTTTTAGTATAGCTATCATTCCCTAATGCAGTGGAAACAATTACTTCCTTTCTTCTTGCTTTCTCTTTTTCTACACAGTTTTGTAT
>RFJE01000131.1 GCA_003695005.1 Candidatus Hydrogenedentota bacterium
AATAAACCCTCCTCCATGAGAAGAGCTATCTTCTTCCGTATTTTCTAAAGTTAAAGGTAATACTTTCTTAATTTGCGCTTCTTGCACTGCACTGTTTAAGTAGCGAGTAGAAATAATTTCTACTTTATCATATTCTCCTTCTATAAACTTATCCATGTACTGATTGGCTAATTGAGCCGCTTCTTCGTAGACTGGATTATCTTCTAGCCCGGGTAGCCCTTCGGCAAAATCCATCTTGTTAAACTTAAAGGTAGAAATCGCTTTTTTCCCCATTAAAGTTACATCTACTTCTACGCCATTTTGCTTATATTCCTCAATTGTTTTTACAGCAAGCCGGATTACATTGTTATTGAAACCACCACATAAGCCTCGGTTGCTCGTAATTACTAAAATACCTACTTTATGAATCGAATCCGGCACTTTCAGTAAAGGGTGATTGACATCCGTTGCATTGCTAGCTAATGTGCGAATAGCCTCTTGCAATTTATCAGAATAGGGCTTTGACGCATTGAGTCTATCCACCGCTTTTTTCGCCTTGGCCGTAGATACCATTTCCATTGTTTTTGTAATTTTTTTGGTATTTCCAACAGCCTGAATTCTTTTTTTAATTTCTCTTGGCGTAGCCATTGCTTATTCCCTACTACCGAACGTCCGCTGCTTTTCCAGATAAAAAGCCTTCTGTAAAATCCGCTAATACTTTATTGAGTTTTTCTTTATCTGGTAGTTGTTTTGTCTTTTCAATCTCCTCTAGTAATTCAGGGTGAGCAGAACGAATAAAATCAAGAAGATCTTGTTCATATCGTTGAACATCTTCAATGGCTACTTTATCTAAATAGCCATTTGTTCCGGCATAGATGGATATCACTTGTTCGGCAACTGGCATAGGGGCATACTGCCCTTGTTTTAATAGCTCTACTAAACGGCGACCTCGATCAATTTGCTTTTGCGTAGCAGCATCTAATTCCGTGCCTAACTGCGCAAATGCTTCTAACTCCCGAAATTGAGCTAAATCGAGACGCAAGGTACCAGCAACTTTTTTCATAGCTTTAATTTGTGCCGAACCACCTACACGAGATACCGATATTCCTACATCAATCGCGGGTCGTACACCTGCTGCAAATAAATTTGGCTGTAAATAAATCTGACCATCTGTAATGGAAATAACGTTTGTTGGAATATAAGCAGAAACTTCCCCTTCTTGTGTTTCAATAATGGGTAAGGCAGTTAGCGAACCTCCACCATACTTATCGCTTAATTTAGCAGCTCTTTCTAAAAGACGGCTATGTAAATAAAATACATCTCCCGGATAAGCTTCTCGTCCCGGCGGCCGTCTTAAAAGAAGGGACATTTCTCGATAAGCATTCGCTTGTTTTGATAAATCATCATAGACACATAAGGTGGCTGCTCCATCGTTATACATAAAGTGCTCTGCCATGGCAGTACCTGAGTAAGGAGCTAAATACTGAAGCGGAGCAGGGTCGGATGCATTTGCTGCCACTACAATTGTGTAGTCCATAGCTCCGTGTTCTTCTAGCTTTGCTACAACACCTGCTACTGTCGATGCTTTTTGTCCAATAGCCACATAGACGCAAATAACATCTTTTCCTTTTTGGTTGATGATAGTATCTACAGCAACTGCCGTTTTCCCTGTTCCCCTATCACCAATGATAAGCTCGCGTTGTCCGCGTCCAATAGGAATCATACTATCCACAGCTTTAATACCGGTCTGCAGTGGCTCATGTACAGGTTGTCTTTTAGCAATTCCCGGCGCAATAATTTCTACCGGCCGAGTTGCCTCTGCTTGGATAGGACCTTTTCCATCAATAGGCTCTCCTAATGGATTTACAACGCGACCAATTAATGCTTTTCCCGTAGGCACTTCTAAAATACGACCTGTTCTTTTTACAGTATCACCTTCTCGGATATGCTCATACTCTCCTAAAATTACAATACCAACGGAACTTTCTTCAAGATTAAAAGCTAATCCCATGGTGCCGGTGGAAAACTCTACCATTTCGCCGGCCATAACATTGTTTAAACCATAGACTCGGGCAATCCCATCCCCAATCTCTACGACGGTACCTGTTTCATCAACTTGAAGTTTTTCTCCGTAATGTTCTAACTCGCTTTTTAAGATGGATACAATTTCACCTGTGTTTACTTTCATTCTCTACCTCTCTTTATTCCTGCAAAGCTTTTTCTAAACCTTTTAATTTTTTATCTTTCAGTTGCTGCTTCCACTGTTTTAAGAAATGACTAGCAGAAGCATCAACCATATAATCTTCTAATTTTAAAATAAAACCTGCTAATAAATTTTGATTTTCTTCCGTGCGAAATACGATTTCTTTTGCTTCCCGAAGACCAAATAAATCCTTCCTAGACTCAATAAGCTGTTGAGCTCGCTTCTTAATCTCTGTAAGCTCTTCTTCGGAAAACTTTCGTGGCAGAATTAAATCAGCCTCTATTTTATTCAGCCGTCGATTGGCTTCCGCAATAAATTCTTTGCCAATTTCCACTAAGAGTGTAGCACGACCTTTATCTAAAAGCAATTGTAATAAATTTTGGATTGGTTTTACAAACTCATTGCCAAAAACCTTCTGCATTACTTTTACTTTCTCTTCTTTTTTAATTTTAGGCGACTCGTAAAAAAGTCGAAATGTAGGCACTTCTTTTAAAATGGATAATAATTCTGCCATTTCCATAGCGGCTTCTTCTAATTTATCTTTACAGACATCCGCAAGGGCAATGGCGTAATGTTTGGCTACTTCTTGCATAAACTAGTTATCCTTTTGCAGTGATGCCATTTCTTCTAAAATAAGCTTTTTATGGTCTACACCAGTGAGCTTATCTTTTAATACGCGGCTTACTAATTCCTCTGCTAAATCGACTACCCGTTCTTCTATTTCAGCAAGAGCCTTTAATTTCGCTTGTTCTAATTCTCCGCTAACTCTTTTTTTAATTCGTTCCCCTTCTTCCGCCGCTTCGTCAAGAATTCTCTTGCGCAAAACCTCTGCATCTTTGCGACCTTCTTCTACAATTTCCACGGCTTCGGCTTTCGCTTTTTCTAATTTTGATTCATAATCCCGCAGCAAGGCCTCTGCTTCTTCGCGAAGTTTGCGGCTTTTTTCTAAATCATCCGCAATTCGATGACTCCGAGCATCAAGAGCCTTTACAATAGGCTTCCATGCAAAAAGCCACAATATGGTTAGCACTAGCAAAAAAGTAATGAGTGTCCATATGGCTAAGCCCGGATTGACTTCTAATAAATTCAGAGACCCTGCTAGGATTATGCTCATGGTGAACCTCTTTAAACTTTACCAATAAGCTGAAAGCCAATTACAAGCGCGAAAAGAGCCACACCTTCAATAAGAGCGGCAGCAATAATCATCGCAGTTTGTACTTTACCACCTGCTTCCGGCTGACGGCTAATCCCTTCTGTTGCAGAAGCTCCGATTTTGCCAATTCCAAAACCGGCCCCAAAAACCGCCAATCCCGCTCCAATGGCAATCCCTAAAACTCCAAGGCTTGTAGAAGAAGCCGAAGATGCCGCTTCTTGTGCCATCAAAGGCATGGTTCCTGCCATTAAAGCAAGCATAGTTACTGTCATGCGAGTGATTGTACTCATTAATTTTTTTCCTTTCATTCTTTATCTCCTTCCCTTTTTTAATGTCGATGCTGTGCACCTGCAATAAATAGAGCCGTCAAAAACACAAAAATGTATGCCTGTAAAAAGGCCACAAAAATTTCTAGCATATAAATTGCTGTTGAGCCAAGAATCGATGCTGGCGCAACAAGATAACTTTGGAACTGAAAAATAAAACTCATTAAAACTAAAATAATTAAGTGACCTGCCGTCATGTTTGCTAAAAGACGAATGGCTAATGCAAACGGTTTTGTAAATTGTCCTAAAACTTCAATTGGCCACATAATAACCCATAACGGCAAGGGCACACCTTTCGGGACAATATTCTTAATATAAGCAATTCCTTGGTAAATGAGTCCACTAATTTGAATCGCAATAAAACTAATAACAGCTAATGTTCCTGTCACAGCAATATCCCCTGTGGCCGTCGAAGCCGGCCATAATTTTACGGCCAATGGTAACTCATGACCATGATGAGAACTTGTTGTGCCAAAGAGCGTTCCTGCAATATGAACAAGCTCACCTAAAGGGGGAATTAATCCTAATAAATTACAAAATAAAATGAAAAAGAATAGCGAGAGTAGAAAGCCATCATAACTTTTATGCGCTAAATGCATAGAAGCTTTTCCAACATCAAAACGAACAAACTGAATAAGAGACTCTAGTAAACTTTGCCAACGAGAAGGTTTTGCATAAGGATTTTTAGCAATTTTACGGGCAAGAGGAATAAAAATGGCCAATAAAAGTACAGAAGCAATCCACATCATAACCACACGTTTGGTGATGCTCATATCCATGCCGCCAATTTCTAAATGCCATAAAGGCTGATCCCCTAAATGGTGAACAACAACTTCATCTAAATTAAATTTTTCAGCGGCTGTAAGGACTACGTTAAAGAGAGTCATTTCTTTGTAAGCTCCTTTTTATTTAGCTGGTATATTTTCCAAATCGAATGTGCAATTAATTCCGTAATAATTCCTAAAAATATTAAAACACTTTCTAATGAGTTAGATTGAATTATACTGAAAAGAAGAATCAGTGTAAAAAGTCGAGCTAAACTCCCAAGCAAAAATTCAGTCCAGGCATCCAACGAAGTAAAAGGTTTTAAGGTAATAAAGAATAAACTTGTAATAAAAAATGGCAAGAAGAATCCTGCTAAAAATAAGGTTGCTTCATGTAAGCTAGAAAAAGCCATTACACTGTGAGCCATGCTCTCCAACATGCAGGGATACAAAGTAAAATCGATACATGCGGACAAGCAAAAATGTGATTGTGTAGAGCCTGTACGCCAACTAGCGCATACCAAGCGTCAAATTTTTCCTTATTTTTGCATACATTTCTTGACACATACTCTCATGGAATACAAGCCACCTTATGCAAAAAGCCATTGTTGTTGGATCGGGACCCGCGGGTATTGGAGCTGCTTTAGCTTTAGCTCGCGAAGGTATTGAAGTGCAAGTTTTAGAAAAGCAGCAGAAGCCAGGTGTTCAGAGGCGAGGAGAAACCATTCGGTACAATGAAAGAATGGAAAGTTTGTTAGGGCCAGGTTTTTTTCAAAAGCAAACCATTCATAAAGTAAATAAGAGGCGGTATTATTCTCATACTTGTAAAAAGTATGTGGATAGGAAAATTAGCACATACAACTTAATTATTGCATGGCCTCGTTGGATAGAAG
>RFJE01000132.1 GCA_003695005.1 Candidatus Hydrogenedentota bacterium
CGAAAGATTCTCTTTTTTTAAAAAAGCATTGGGGATTGCCAAGTTTGATTTATAAACAAGATGTTTGTTACGGAAATATCCATCATGTGGAAAAATCGGCTTTTATAGGTGAATTGAATCACGCCATTACTGTGCATACAATTTTAATGAAAGTGTATTTCGTAAAAACTTTACATTGCTCATCGAATACAAAATGGGTGCCTATAGACGAAGCAAAAATGCAGATGGCATCTTCCGCCATGCAAAAAGCTCTTGTGCTGTATGAAAATTTTATAAATAACCATGTAAGAACATAATGAGTTCAGAAGCTGGCTCGCCACCTGCAGCAAATAAATTTCGCCAATCAAAAGTCCAGCGAAATCCACGGTAAAAAGTAAAATCAAATCCAAAGTGAATCCTGCTTTGTGCATCATCTTTTAATTTCCAATCTTCGTCAAAAAACTCATAAGTGAGTCGTAAGTTTAAGCCATTGATAATTAAATAATCGGTTTCTAAAAGCCAAGCACTGTAATACTTATCATGCAGCGAAGTACGTGGTTTTTTCCCTATTACATACTCTGTAAGAATAGTAATCGGGGCACTATAGCGCAATTTAGGAAATAAATGCCATAAATTGTAATAGGCCTGCGTGGATAGCGCGGATAAATTTCCACCATCAGCATATTTACGCATTTTTTGCATCCACGAAAAACCACCACCATAGGCAATATCACGCCAAATCAAGTTAACAGTGTAACCAGTTCCTGTCGCTTCATGCTTTGCATTTTGTGTCTGAAAGTAAGATACACTGAAATAAGGATAATTCGGCGCCATTCCTGCTTGTATGCCTCGCACCATATTTGGATTGCCGGATAAGGACGTGTCCATTTCAAACGGACGTCGTGTGTACAACGTGTGATCGTCAAAGCGAACACCAAACTCTGGCAAAAAGTATCCCGCCATTAAATAAGCTTGCATCGGGAATTCATGGAGCATGACAAATGCATTTTGGATTTTAGCAGGTTTGTTTTCAGGATCCGACAATGTATCTTGTAATCCACTCGATCGTCCTTGCAAACCTGCTGTTGAAGAAACCGTAATGTGCTCCACAGGATGAAAGGCAGCTCCTACATCAAATTGCATAGGAAATACTTTTGTCATTTCAGCTGCGGAATAAAAAGTAGATCGCACATCGGCACCAAGAGTTAGCATAGGATCTGCATTGAAGTTACCATAACGTCTATAGTCCATTGCATATTCAGATTGATCGACCGAAGATTCTATTCCAATCGGATGATAAAAACTTAACCAGTCTTGTGGATAAAAAAACTTTGTTTGTACATCAGGCCTTGTTTGTTTTTCCACAGTCGTTTCATTGGCCTTTTTAGTAGGCGCCTTTTGTTTTGAGGATGAAGGAGTTTCTTTTTTTGTAAGCCACTTTATTAAATTGCGTTTTTTATCGTGATAGGGTCTTCGCCTTGCTCCAAAAGCAGGCAACGTACTGGCTGCATAGTAGCGGCCGGCAACCGTTCTTAAGCCACCTCCGGAAGGTTGCACATGGCAAGTTTGGCAAGATAAGTTGCACTTTCTTTTTGGTAATGCTGGATTTGTCCATGCTTTAAAGCGCTTGGTTGCAAATGGCGATGAATGACAATTATCACAAACTCTAGCGGAACGAGCTGAATATAGGGGAAGGGAAAAAAAATGTTTTGTAAAACATCCCAATAAAAAAACAAAGAGAATTAACTTTTTCATGGCATCTCCTTAATTTCGTAAAAAACCCTGCTTTTCCCATTTCCGGAAAATGGCTTTATCTCTTGCTGTAAACCTATCTTTTGTCCAAGGTGGCATGGAGGATCCATCGATGGCATTGCTTACAATTCCTTGAAATCCTCTTTCACTTTCTTCGCCGGTCTGCGTACTCGGAATGGTCTTTTCATACGTTGAGTAATCTGGTCCATGTAGCCCATAGCGTCCCGAAGGGGAATGGCAGGGATTACACTTTTTTTCCATAATGGGTCGAATATGCTCTTCGTAAGTAACCCGGGCAGGTAAGTCATTTGGCTCTAGCTCTTCATACGTGTAATTTCCTTGGTTTATACAAAAGGAAAGCAAAATAGGTGCAAGTAAAATAATTTTTTTTATAAGCTTACATCCCATTGTTTTGGTATTTGTAAATTGTAGCATGGCCTCTTCCTCCACTAAATGTATAGCTAGAAGCGGAAACTAAATTTCCATGTCCTTGGTACGCACCTATGTTTGGTGTGTAAAGACATTCTTCGGATGGATTGCAAAGCCCATCATCGTTACCGATACCATCACCATAAATTTCGGTGGCGTATAAAACAAAATTATGAGTATTACCCATGGAATCCGTAAAAGCAATTTCAAAACTACCGCTGCCCTGTGGCAATGGATTTATGTTTAATACATTCGTTCCCGTAGATAGCAAGCGGGCATCAAATACATAGCAAGTGGAACTTCCTATTGTACTCGAGCAATAAAACTGCTGTGAAGGATCCGGAAACGTAGAAACGTTACTGCGGCTAAAAAACCGAAATGTATTTTCAAAATGCGACCAATCCGAAATACTTGCTTCCGAAACTCCAGTCGGATTATCTGATGAGTTTTGTGTATCATCCGAGGATAAAAAGGTCACAAATTGATTCGATGCACTTGCACTTGTGCTTTGGATTGTAGCTGTGGTTTGTCCTGCAGGAAGGGTACAGGTAGAACCATTCCCTTCTGCAATGACGTTTGTTCCGGAAGAGTTACAATTGTTGGCAGAGAAACGAAAGGTGCCATAATACGTGATATTATTGCCATTACTCGTGGTGTATACAGAATTGATATTTGAGCTAATATTTAAGACAGCACTTGAAATTTCTAAATGAGAAAAATTTCCTGCTGTGGGCAACGTATGGAAAATGCCATTATTGGCCACATTGGCAACTAGCAAATTTTGCAGGATAAAGTTTGTTCCCGAGTTATTCAATCCTTTTGCAGCAGCATTTAATATAGTTGTATTAAGCAGCCAAATATCTTTTGTATTACTTCCCACAAAAATGGCATCGGATCCACACCCCGCAATGACTGTATTTTGGAAAAGGATGTTTGTTACATTGTTATTGAGTTGAATACAATTACTTTTTGCATTGCTCACTGTTGTATCGAGAAAAGTATGATATTGTGAAAGCCCTGCAATTCCAATACCATAATCATTGTGGTCAAAACGAGAATGAAGAACGCTTACCCCTTTTGCGTTGCTATTGATAAATAGACCATAATCTCCTCCGCCATTGATTGCATTATACACCATTGCGTTTTCTATTTTAATATGTTGTCCGTTTTCAACCACTATTCCATAGTAATTCGGACCTTGGAAATTTACATCAACTTCTCCAGAAAAATATCCCGAGTCCACCATAGAAGTAGGACTGGCAGTAGAACCAAATATCACTCTGCCTGTAATTTTACGACCGGGTTGAACAATGATTCCCACTTCTGATATGGCAGCAGGTCCGGTAAAAGCATAGTCTCCTGTAACATTTTGCGTCACTACATACAAGGTATTATCTGCAATCGACAATGGCGTTGAGTTTGCTAGTGTAATATTTGTATTCCACCAAATAGCAGGCTCTGTTGTATAAAGTGTAGTCCCGTTTTTATAAACTGTTAAACTCATCTGCTTAAAAGAGGGGGTTGTAAAATCGATTAAATCGGATAAGCTTTTGCCCGGATTTACAGCATAGCTTACAATTTGGTAATAAAAATTTGTATTGTCGGGGGTTGTGGCTTCGCAGCGCCACTTAAAAAAACCTAAATTATCTTCTGCGGTAATACCACTGCATTCACTTCCCGTAAGCCCAACACCTAAAAAATGAGAATTTGTTGCTTTTGGACTAACTCGCTTCATTCCAATAGGCATACAATCTTCATAGCGAATTTGTGTACAACTTGCACTCGCAGATCCTCGGTTGGATCCCGGATCGGCAAGGGCTAAAATAGACGAATCTACTGGAATATAGCTTCCCACTTGTGTGCTTTTGCAATGCAATGTAATTTGTGCACGGATTTCCCCACTTATTTTTATGTTTTCGCCACTGTTATCATACAAAAGGCAACGCTCGAAAACCCCAGCTGGTTGCTGAATAATTTGTGCAGAAAACGTAGATTCTGCAAACGTTCCTAAAGAATAGGTACCAGCCCCGGTGACCTCATAGATAATTCCATTGCTAAATTGGATTTTAGGTTTTTGAGATAAAGAGGCAAAATAATTATTTGCACTTGTATTTCCATTGATAGATACAAGTAAACTTACCTCTACTCCACATGTAACTTCCACAACAATGCCCGGCCCAATGACGACACCTTCTGCATTTGACAAGCTACATGAGATATTTTGTGCCGAAACAATTTTTACTGTGTAGGTATCTCCATCTTTTAAAACAGTAGGAAAACTTTTTTCTTCGGGCTTTTGAAAAGTAAGTTGGTTTCCAGATTGATCTTGCACAACCACAAGGCTATTTGATGCAAAGCCTCCTTGCACTTTTACGGTAATAAAGCGAGATTTTTTTTCTAATTTCGTACAAGCGCTGATAAGAAAAAAGAAGAACATGAAATAAAGAATATGTTGGATATGGCTTTGTAAAAACCTCATAAGGAATTCACTTCTTTATTCGACACTCCTGCCCATGAATACGAAAACTGGATTTGGATGTTTGCTTCTTGTTCTTCTTGTTGAATATGCAACGAAAGCTTTTTTCCGGAAGTTTGCAATACATTTCCATAATCCCCTTGAAAATACCAAGCATCCAAAATATTTGCGCCATATAAAATTCCTGTAACAATCCAGCTAACAATCATAATTTTTCGTTGTGATTCTGCCCTATTATATATTTCCAGTGCATTTTCCCCGGGGCCAGCATTGCTGTAAGCATTGCGAGACGTAATGGTAAGCACAGTAAATACAGATGCAAAAAGAAAGCTAGAACCTACGGCAGATGCCCAAAAAATTCCCCATCTAGGACGTTGCTTATAAAATTGACCTAGACCCGGTAACATGGCAGAATACAGAGCAGCTTTTTTATCCGATGGAATAAATAAATTCCGGATTTGTTTCGCTAAACTTTTCGAAACGAGTTTTAAATCATCGAACATTTTGTTTGAAATTGGGGTCACAATTGTTTTTTCTCCAATGACTTCTTTGTCGAG